>JAYGDG010000699.1:0-18231 GCA_046583015.1 Pirellulaceae bacterium
CCAGGGCTGCGATTAAACAGAGGGATAACGGGAATAGAAAAGCATGTTGTTTCGCAAAATTCATCCAGGGGGCTCCTTCATACTCGACACCAGAGAGACTTGAGTATCAGTTTGAGCATCTTAGACGTCAGTTCTGGCGGACACAAGCGAACGCGCGTCGATTTGTAGCGCTTAGTCTGGGGTGTCACTCGCCTCAGTTTTTTTGTGCCCGGTCATTTTTTTGACAATCCAGTCCCCCAGCCGCGGGCAGAGTTGTCCCAATGCGAACAAGAATCGTGCCTTTGCTGGTACGACTAACTCGGGCTGACGTCGTTGGCAAGCCCGCATGATCTTGGCGGAGAGCCGTTTTGGACAAATGCCCTTTAACTTGACACCTCCACCGGGGGTTCCTGCCGAAACGGGTAAGTCTTCTGATTGCTCCTGGTAACGTGGCTGGTCATCCTGGCGACGAATCGGTCCCGGGGCCACCAGCAGCACGTGGAGATCCCGGGGCTTGTTTTCCAGTCGCAATTGCTGGCAAAAAGCGGCCACTGGAAACTTGCTGGCGGCGTATCCTCCCATGTAGGGAGAGGCTGTTTTCGCTGACAGCGAGCCGATATTGACCAGGTGACCGCCACTGGCAAGCAGATGAGGAATGGCTGCCTGGCTACAACGTACCACGGCGAGAAAATTTAGCTGCAACAGCGCTTCAAATTCTTCTACCGATGTATCCTGTGCCAGGCCACGAGAACTGCGCCCCGCGTTGTTCACCCAGGCATCGATTTTTCCATGATGTTCGATAGTCTGTTCAACCAGGCGAGTGACCGAATCTGCATCCGTGACATCCGTGGCAATGAAACGGGCTTTTTTAGCACCGATGCTGTCGACTGCTTGCAGGCCTTGACTCTCATTTCGCGATGCGATGATGACCTGGCATCCGGCAGCAGCATAGGACTGGCTCAACACGAGTCCCAGTCCTGCCGAGCCACCGGTCACTACGACGACTTTGTCGCGCCAGAATGTCATGGGTTTAACCTTCTTAGTGGCAGAAACGTCTGGCCTGCCAGGTGGCTGGCGGGGGTCTATTTCAGTTTAGTAGTCAGGGGGCTATTGTGCTACGGAGCAGCAATCATTCTTGTGGATCAAAGGAAGTGATCTTCCAGGAAATCTCGGGATTATTTCCCTGTTGCCGATGTTCAACACGAATATAGCGCTGCGGAAATCCGTAGGTTGGATGGAATTCAGCGCGAATCGTTAAGTGGGTTAAAACGGTATTCTGAGCGACCTGCTGCGGCTGCAACTGTTGCTCGACATCCGTACGAATGACTTGGAACATGCCTTGAACTGTCCAGGCCTGATACCGTTCCGGTTGCTCCCGGAGCTGATCATTATGCCATAGTCTGGTTATTTTCGAATCTCGCACTTGGATGCGAAAATGCCGCCGCTGACGTTCACTGATCTCGATCTCGAGATCATAATCCTTGATGTTTGCCTGCTGCCACTGTTGCTCTGCAGCGTTGAGCGTAGCCAAATCGACTGGGGCCATACGTCCTCGTACCCGGATGACCAGGATGCTAATGGAGACCAGAAAGGCAATGACAGCTCCCCAGCAGGCTGCCCGGGTAAATTGTCGTGTCCGTGTGGCAGGTGGTGTAGTCTCGTTCTGCATGGTGCTGGCGTGATTAACTGGTTCCAGAGAAGCAAAAACCGATATATAACACAGTATCCGACATTTTGTCGGTCGGTCTACCAGTCGTCAACGCATAGCATTTGAAATGTCCGCTACCGAACCCTACATTCAGCGTGCTCGCACCAAAATCGTGGTGACCGTCGGTCCAGCTTGCAATGAGCCGCAAATGCTGCTGGACATGGTGAATCAGGGAACCGATGTCTTCCGCCTGAACATGGCCCACGGCAACCGATTGGAACACCAGCAAGCCGTTGAGAATATTCGTCAGATTAGCCAGGACTGTGGTCGCCCTATTGCCATCCTGGTCGATTTGGCGGGACCGAAAATACGCCTGGGAAAGTTGCCGCAAGATTTGATCGAATGCCATCGGGGCGAGGAATTCCGTTTCCGGGCCGACGGCGAGTCGACAGGACCCTATGAGCTTACCAGTAATTATTCCGCGCTGGTCGAAGAGTTGTCCGAAGGAGACCACGTCATGCTCGCCGATGGCCAGGTAAGTATGCGGGTGACGCGCATAGAAGAAGGTGTCGCACATTGTGAAGTCGTGCAGCCAGGAGCTATTCGCAGCAGGCAGGGAATCAACTTGCCAGGTGTCAAGCTGAGCGTGAAGGCGATTACCACCGAAGATCGGGAGAATGCTATCTGGGCTGCTCAGAACAAGATTGACTTTATTGGTTTAAGTTTCGTGCGATCTGCCAAGGAAATCAAGGAACTCAAGCAGTATGTCAGCGATCAGGGGTCCGCTGCCATGGTTATTGCGAAGATCGAAAAACCAGAAGCGCTCGAGGTGCTGGAAGAAATTGTAGAGGCGGCCGATGCCGTGATGGTTGCTCGAGGTGACTTGGGTGTTGAAATTGACGTGGCTCAGACGCCCATGGTGCAGAAGCGCATCATCAAGGTCTGCCAGCAATACTCCAAGCCCGTGATTGTCGCTACTCAAATGCTTGACAGTATGCATCGATCACTTCAGCCGACGCGGGCGGAAGTGACGGATGTCGCCAATGCTATTTTGGATGGAACTGACGCCTGTATGCTCTCCGGAGAAACGGCGATCGGCCAGTATCCGCGTGAAACGGTTGAAATGATGAACCGTATCATGCTGGCAACGGAACGTGGGTTGAGTGAAACCACCGCCCAGGCTCCCGGTTCAGCACGCATCGCAGCGGTGCATCCCGTGACCCGCGCGGTGGTCTTGGGCGCTGCTCAGATTGCCAAGGAACTTGCCGCAAAACTGGTGGTCATTGCGACGCATAGTGGCAAGACGGCACGTATTAAGGCCAAGCAGCGAGACTTTATTCCTACCGTGGGCATCAGCGATTCGGAACAGACGCTCTGCCAGTTGGCACTCTATTGGGGAATTATTCCGATCCGAGGCATCACCATGGATGATAAAGGCCAGATTCGCGAGGCCATTGAAGCGTGGGGCGTAGCGGATGGCTGCCTGGCAGCTGGTGACCGAGTTGTCTTTGTTGTCGGTACTGGCCTCGCAACGCTGGCTCATAACGTGGTCAGCGTACACGAAGTCCCCGAGTAGCCAAGCCTTTTAACGGTCTCGTCTTCTCTTCGCTACTGCAGGATTTCCGCCAGTTCTACTGCCCGGTGCTCGGCAACGGAGCGGTAGCAGGCTTCGACCAGGGCCATGGTATGTAAATTGTCTTGCCCACTGATCTCCGGTTCTTCTCCACGTTCCAGGGCCACTAGCAACTGTGCCATCGGTCCCACGAAGGCGTCGGGAAACCAGACTTCGTTCCAACGTGGCTGGTGCCAGGTTTCTCCGCCTTCAATGGTTGTGTAGTCGAGTGTACTGGGAGCACGTGCCGGATACTCGGGCCAGCCAATGGTCCCCTGGGCCATTCCCTCGGTGCCTTCCAGCCTCCAGCGAATGCCCAGGTCGGCGGCAGCCCCTTCGCGTGCTGGTCCACTCCAGACGTCATCCCAGGCGGCGGCCCGTGCGCCACTGGCATATTCCAGGATGTAGAGACAGATACCGTCCTGGTGCGAGAACTGAGTTGCCGTTCGTGGATCAGGTCGCACGCTGCAAAAGACCCGTTCCGGATTTCCTAGCCAGTAACGGAAGGTATCCAGGTGGTGGATGGACATGATCCGCAGGGTGACCCAGCCAAGTCGTTCTTGCCAGGGCATCCAGTGAGGAATGGCCCGCATGTCGATACTGGCGAAAACAGGGTCTCCCAGGGCATTGCGATTGAGCAAGTCTCGGCAAGCTCGTACCGACTGGTCGTATCGCATGTTTTGATTGACGGCCAGGGTGATCCCGGCAGCGGCGCACATTTGGACAATTTTGCAGGCTTGCAGGTAATTAGTTGCCAATGGTTTTTGTGCCAGGATGCCACGAATGTTCTTGCCATGCTTGATGACATCCTCGATGACCTGTAATTGGAGATCCGGAGGTACGGCAATGTCGACGACTTGCAACTCCTCTTCCTGAAGCATCTGGAGGTAGCTTTCGTAGGACCGCAAGCCATGACGCTGGGCGACTTCAGCGGCATGGGATGGTGTTCGCGAGGCAATGGCTACCGGGTTAAACCCCGCCGCAGCGTAGGCGACCAAATGGCAGTCGGCCATGATGAACCCGGAACCAATACAGCCAATCGGCAGGTCCCGCTGTTGCGGTAGGGTTGGCTGGTAGTTCAGTTCCAGAGGTGGTGGTGATGTCATGGAGAGAGCACTTCCAGAAAAAACCTAGCCACGCAAGCCGACCGATTGCATTAGTTTATCGGTTTCCACGTAGGCTTCTTCTACCCACTCGGCGATCTTGTCCGGTTCCGGGGAGTATTCTAATTCAAGGGAGATGGCACCTTCGATTTCCAGGTTCTTGATTTCTTGCAAATACGGTTCAAAAGGAACGACGCCTCGACCGGGTGGCAAGTCACCATGGACTTTCCCGTCACAGTCGGAGATGTGAACATGAATGGCCTTTCCTTTGAGCTTTGACAACTCGCCGGGATCGACGTCTGCCAGAAGCAGGTGTGAAATATCGATATTGGCCTGGACGGCCTCATGATTGCAGTCGTCGATGAAGCGAACCATGGAGTCGACGTCGTTCACTAGTGATAGTGGAAACGGTTCCAACTCCAAGGCAATCTGTAATCCCAGGTCTGCTGCATAATCTCCCAGTTGCTGGCATTGAGCCACGCCCGTCTTCCACTGTTCCTCTGCCGGAATCACTTCCCGGTTCCAGATATATTCGCCAATGACCAGCAATACGTTACTGGCGTCGTATTCGTAAGCCAGGTCGAGGTATGCTTTGACACGTTCAAGGTGAAATTTCTGAACGGTTGGATTGAAGTCAATTAGACCGACCGCGACGCAGGCAATCGAGACGATGGGAAGTTCCAGGCGGGCACATTCATCGCGAATGAGACGCCGCTCTCGAATATCGATTTCCAGCGGATCGACAAAGATGTCAACCGTATCGAAACCGATCTCCTTTGTCTTTTGCAGGCCATAGACCGTACCCTGGTTGGCTTGCACCCAGGCGGAGTTAATGAGTCCTAGTTTCATGCGAACTGGCTCCTTTGACTGACGGCTTACGGGGAATCCGTCACGTGTAACACTTTTTCCAGGAAGGCGAGAATGTCTGCGTAGGTTTCAATCTGTTTAGTGGTTGGAGTTCCAGCACCATGACCGGCCTTTGTTTCAACGCGGATGAAAACCGGGTTGGGGCCACGATGCGCGTGCTGTAAGGCAGCGGCAAATTTAAAACTGTGCCCGGGAACGACCCGATCATCGTGGTCGGCGGTGGTGATCAGTGTGGCGGGATAGTTGGTTCCGGGTGAGAGCCGATGCAAGGGAGAATAGCGAAATAGATTAGCAAACTGCTGAGGGTCGTCGGCAGAGCCGAATTCCGATACCCAGGCCCAGCCAATCGTGAATTTGTGGTAGCGCAGCATGTCCATGACTCCTACTGCAGGTAGTGCGGCTGCGCACAAGTCGGGTCGTTGAGTTATGACGGCTCCGACAAGCAGCCCACCATTACTGCCGCCGCGAATCGCCAGCTGATCACGTCGCGTGTAACCTTCGGCAACGAGGTAGTCAGCAGCTGCCATGAAATCTTCGAAAACGTTCTGCTTGTTGTCGAGCATCCCGGCCTCGTGCCACTCCCGGCCATATTCACCACCCCCGCGCAGGTTTGCCACCGCGTAGATGCCACCGCGTTCCATCCAGACCAGGTTGGCAACAGAAAATCCCGGGGTCAAGGAAATGTCAAATCCGCCATAACCGTACAGGATGGTCGGACGCTCGGCCAGCTTATCGGTACCCTTACGGTAGGAAATGAACATAGGAATCCGCGTGCCGTCCTTGCTGCGATAAAATACCTGGCGAGTTTCATAATCCGTGGGGTCAAAGTGTATTGCTGGCTGCCGGTAAATCGTGCTCTTTCCGCTGGCAATGTCATAGCGAAAAATCGTGGCAGGCGTACTGTAGTTGGTAAAGCTGTAGAAAGTTTCCTGGTCTGCTGGACGGCCTCCGAAACCTTGCGCCGATCCAATTCCCGGCAGTTCTAACTGACGGATTAGCTTCCCTTCCAGATCAAAGACCTGTACGAGTGATTGGGCATCCTTGAGATAGGTTGCCAGCAGGCGGTGCCCCACCAGCTGAATCTGCTCCAGGACATGATCGCTCTGGCCGATAACCTGCTGCCAGTCAGAACGGTCTGGATTTGCCAGGTTAATGCCAACTACCTGTCGCCGTGGTGCATCCAGGTCCGTGACAATCCAAAAACGGTCGTTGTCGTTGCCGATGAAATCATATTCAGCATCGAAGCCGCTTAACAATTCAACAACAGGAGAATTGGCGACGGTCAGATCCTTGTAGAAAAGCTGGTTTTTCCGCAACGTCCCTTTCCAGATCGTGATGATCAGGTAATGCCCGTCGTCCGTGACATAACCACCAAAACCCCATTCCTTGCGATCCGGACGCTCGTAAATCAGTTCGTCTTTTTCCTGGGGATCGCCAAGCCGATGATAATAGAGTTTTTGGTAGTAATTCGTGCCAGTGAACTGCTTGCCTTCGGCAGGCGCATCGTAGCGGCTGTAGAAAAACCCCTCGTTATCGGTTGTCCAGGAAACGCCCGAAAACTTGACCCAACGCAAGTGGTCTTCCGTCGTTTCTCCATTGTGTACGTGCAGGACGCGCCATTCTCGCCAGTCGGAACCGTCCGCCGCCAGACCGAAAGCCAGCAGCCTTCCATTGGGGCTTGGCTTCCAACCAGCGAGTGCCACTGTTCCTTCCTCCGATAACTGGTTTGGATCCAGTAGCACACGAGATTGTCCATCGAGTGAACCTGCAACATGCAGAACACTTTGATTTTGCAGCCCATCATTGTGCGTATAGAAGTAGTGGTCACCACGCTTTACCGGCAACCCAAATCGTTCGTAATTCCACAGTTCACTTAGTCGCTTCCGTAAAACTGGCCGGCGATCAAGTTGCTCAAGGTAAGAGAACGTCAACTTGTTTTGACTCGTGATCCAGGCTTGCGTTTCCTCGCTGTCGGTATCTTCTAACCAGCGATACGGGTCAGCGACACGCGTGCCGTGGTAAATGTCTACCTGGTCAGATCGGCGGCTACGCGGATATTTGAAAGAGGTCATGCTTTTGTCCCTGGTAGTTCTTCGTGTGTGGGCAGTTGTCCGGTGGTTCTGGTCCGCCAATCGTGGTGCTTCGCGACGACGCAAGAGATTGAAACGCCGAATACGTCGGCCAGTAGTATCGTTTGTCGATGGTGGATCCGAGGCAACGAGTATGGTCGCCGAAGGTGGGGCAGTAACCATCACGAAACTAGCGACCAGAAGAAAAAAGACCGTACGTGGCAGCCCAGCCTTCATCACGAAATTTCTCCTCTTTTCCGGAATCGTGCGTCGGTTTTCCCCAGGCTGCCAAATGTAACGGTCCAACAGACCGTTGACCAGATGCACCCCTGCTTTTCTCTGTTCCAGTAGAGTTGCCAGGTCTCAAGGCATTGGCACTCCTAACGTGCAGGTGCTGCCGTCATGGTGACAATCCCTTGACACCCTGCCAGGGAGAATAGACGACCGATCCGATCAAATCTCACGCTCACCACCAGGTAGCACCAGAGGGAGAAGAGCCATGCCGGTTTGTCAAGAACGAGATACCGGATCCAAAAAACTAGCTAGTCCTCGGTCACGGCGATATTCCCCTCTGGTTGTTGTTTGCCTGGCTTTCTCTGTGGGGATTGTACTGGATCGATCGATTCGTGAGCTGGTTGACTTGGGGTGGCGATGGACGCTGATGGCGCTGCTGATCTGGTTCGCCTGTTACCAACGGAGGTTCTACCGTTGGGCCTTATGCTCACTGCTGCTGGCCGTCATTTGCCTGGGTGCAGACTGGCACGAGGATTACTGGAACGGTTATCGGTCGACAGAAATTGGTCGAGTTTTGTCTTCTTCTTATCGGCCCGTTTGTCTGCAGGGGGTGGCTCGATCTCATGCGATTGAATTGCCAGTCGAAGAAAGTGGCCATTCAAAAACGGGGCGGGAGGGACCCCGTTTTCTTCTCAAGATTGATGTTTACGAGGTTCGCGATGGGCGTCATTGGCGACCAGTTACCGGCCGCGCAATTTGTTCTGTAGTTGGACCGGTTGGTCATGTTCAATGTGGAGATCGGCTCCAGTTATTGGTGCAGGGACAGCGAATCCCGGAACCACAAAATCCTGGTGAGTTTCAACTGGCCGGCTATTATCGTGCGCAGCGTACCCTGGCCCGGTTTCGTGGCACGTCTGATGGCGTAATGGTTCTGGAAACAGGGGCACACCAAAAGGTTGGGCGTTTGGTGGAAGAAGTTCGCCGCTATGCCAGCAATGAATTCAAACGGCAGTTGCCTCTGCGACAAGCAGCATTGGCGTCAGCCATCCTGACTGGCCAACGTGATCAACTTAGTTCGGCGCGTCGCCAGGCGTTCTTGTTGACCGGCACGTTGCATTTACTGGTGGTTTCCGGTTTCCATGTTGGAATCCTGGCGAGTGGCGTGTGGTTGTTAGGTCGTAGCGGGCTGTTTCGTCGACGCCCAATGCTGTGGGTCGTGATAAGTCTGGCGATTGGATATGCAATCCTGACCGGCGGTCGACCACCGGTCACACGAGCGACGACATTGGTAGTCGTGATGTGCGGTGCGCGACTCTGTGGACGTCCCCTCTTCGCAGGCAACACGATTGCATTTGCGGCAATCCTTCTGTTAGTTCGTAATCCTGCTTGTTTGTTCGATCCGGGAACGCAACTTTCCTTTGTGGCGGTCTTAGCACTCATGCAGGGAATCGGTTCGCCACGGGACCGGCCAGCAGCAGATCCCCTGGAACAACTGCTGCGGCGATCCCGTCCCTGGTGGCGGCGTGCATTGGCTCGGTTCTGGGGACGAGTGTATCAATTGGCCTGGCTCAGTTTGCTGATCTGGGCAGCAACTGCTCCACTGGTGCTGCATTATTTTCATGTGCTCAGTTACTCCAGCATCTTGTTGAACCTGGTTCTATATTTCCCGATGGTACTCGTGATGTTCAGCGGTTTGGGGATTTGGGGATTTGGAAAGGTACCTGGCCTGGCCTCGGGACTGGCTGAAGTTTGCCGAGTCAGTTTGACGTTTATCGAAACGGTGGTTCAATCTGTTCAACAGCTGCCAGGGAGTCATTGCTGGGGTCCCGGGCTGCCGGGGGCCTGGCTGGTCTTCTTATATGCAGTTGCCAGCGTCGGGTTCTATTACCTGCGAAGGCGGTGTCGCCGGTATCACTGCTTGGCTTCGATGTTATGGTTAGTCATGGGAGGTGTGGTCTTGCCTCTCACGCAAGGTCCGTTGTTCCATCGTGAGTCGGGGCTCAGGTGTACGTTTATTGCCGTGGGACACGGTACCAGCGTATTGCTGGAGATGCCCAATGGTCAAAACTGGCTCTATGATGCGGGCGCCATGGGGCAACCAGAGACCGTCGGACGCCGTATTTCAGGGCTGCTTTGGTCTCGTGGGATTGAGCGACTCGATCGCCTGCTGATCTCGCACGCGGACGCCGATCACTACAATGCCGTGCCTTACTTGCTGGATCGCTTCCGTGTTCAATCGATCGGCATGCCGACCCTCATGATGGAGCGACTGGCTACCGACTGCCCAGATCTTCATCGTGCGATCCATTTGAACCAGCGTAGCATTTATCATCTGCAGTCCGGAGATTCATGGCAGCTTGCCGGTGGTGTTAAAGTTGAGGTTGTTCATCCACCCGCAGAGGGCGTTTCCGGAACTGATAACGCAAACAGCCTGGTAATGGTGGTTGAGTATCGAGCAGAGCGGATCCTGTTACCAGGAGACCTGGAGGGTCCCGGGCTTGAAAGTTTGCTGGCAGCTGAACCAATTCACTGTTCGATCCTGATGGCACCACACCACGGCAGCCTGCACAGTGATCCCAAACGCGTGGCAGATTGGAGTCAACCAAAGCGAGTGGTCATTAGCAGCGGAAGGAAACCAGGCCTTCGTCAGGTGGTCGCCGAGTATCGTGTCGGGGCTGCAGAAGTATGGTCCACGGCAGTCCATGGAGCGGTCACGATTAGCATCAAGGAAACTGGTACACGCGTGACCCCCTGGCGGTTCCAGCGGGACTAGCTGCCACCAGTTAGTCTGCTTGAGAATCAACGGTTTCGGTTGCTTGCAGTCGCTCAAACGACTGACGCATTTGAGCTCGTGCTCGGTGGAGTCGACTGCGGACTGTACCAACCGAGATTTCGAGAATGGTAGCGATTGTCTCGTAATCGTAGTTGTTGACTTCCCGTAATACCATGACGGCTCGATGTTCTTCACTTAATTCGCTAAGTGCACGGCGAACAAAGACAACCCGTTCTTGTCGAAGTAGTTCCTTGTCAGGTGAATCAGTCGGATCGGGCAGATCCCAGCCGCTCCCTTCAAGGGACTGTTCTACGGAGATTACTGGACGCTGGCGGCGCTGTTTAGTCATGGCCCGATTAAAAGCAATCCGGTAAATCCACGTGTAAAACTTGCTTTGGCCATTGAAGGTGGTGATCTTTAACAGTGCCTGCACAAAGGTGTCCTGGACGATATCGTAGGCGTCTTCGGGGCATCCCAAGATATGGACCATGCTGTTGTATAGACGATCCTGATGCACCCGCACCAACTCACCGAAAGATTGTGAGTTGCCCCGTTGCGCCTCCCGAACTAGTTCGGACTCGTCTCTCACGTCTGCTCCAGAACCATGAATCGTCGCCCACACTCAGCAACTGGCTGGCTTTCCAGGAAAATCGACAAGCGACCATGCGAGGTAAAACATTACAGGGTATCATCCCAAAGACTCGCTGTCGTGACAGATGAGTCACGCGCAGAGTTGAGTTTTGGAGCGCTCCCGCTGGCGGTTGCGCAACTCTTACTACCCGGTTGGTACCAGTTTACTGATGTGTAAGCAAAACCCCTGTGGTTTCCATCATCCCGACCCACGAGATCCTTGTCAAACAAATATCTCACAAAGCAGGCAGATTCATGGTTCTGCCAGGGGACAGGAAGGTCTGCGAATGGCTGTTTTTATTGTGTTGACAGGCCACTGGCTCGCAGAACGGCCTCTTGGACGGCTAAATCGTGTTGTACCGAATAATCGGGACTCTTCTCACCACGAATGATCTGGGCCAGGTCCATGAAATCGCCGTCGTAGCGGCCACCCGGTTTGCGCAGCGAAACCGGATGTGTACCCGCAGAGAATTTCCCTTGCGGCTTGGCAAGAGTTAGTGACAGTTGGGGAGGCTCCAGCGGGCGTATGACGATGGTTCCCTGGTCTCCACAAACGACCATTTGTCTTCTTCTGCCACCGTTTACTTCGACCAACGCACTACGCACGGTGGCAGTCGCACGAGGGTATTCAAAGACAGCCAACTGGTTATCGGCTAAGGAATCCTGCGCGGGACGTGTGCGGCGAATGTACGGAGTAACCTGGTCTGGTTTTCCTAAAGTGGCCACGACTGCATCGATCAAATGGCATCCCAACTCAAACATCGATCCACCCGGGTAGGCCGCCAGCTGACGCCTGGTGGAAGCTCCCACGGTTTTACTGATCACGGCATGCGTTTCGAAGATGTCTCCCAGCCATCCCTGGCCTACGGCCTGGGAGAGAAACTGAAATGCCGGATTGTAACGGAACATGTATCCCATCTGGACGACACGTTGTTTGCTGGTGGCCGCACTAAGTACTTTTTGGAACTGGGGTAATGACTCACCAGCAGGCTTGTCCAGGTGGATGTGCAGGCCAGCATCAATACAGCGTTGCGCCGTGGGAAGAAGCTTCCGTACCTCGGTTTCAACGGCAACCATTTGCAGGCCAGGACTGTTTAACAGCTCTTGCTCGGTCATCCATTGGAGACCCTGGTAAGTAGCACTCTTTTCCAGTGATTTGCGGCGCTCTGCATCCGGCTCTACGATGCCCACTACCTGGTAATCATCTGAAAACTTGCGCATCGTGGCCATCTTGCCACTGGCATGTGCATGTCGCGTTCCAATCTGTCCACACTTGATCTTTTTTTTCCTTGCCTGGCTGGCTTGGACCGTCTTGGTTCCAGGGAAAATGGTTCCCAGCGAAATTGCGGAAGAAGCCCCCAGGATTCGCAAGAATTCTCTACGCGGTTGTTCTCTCATGACAAACCTCGTTGGTTGTTGGTCAGCTTGGGATCGTTGATGGATCTGCTCCTAGTAACCGACCGCAGCTCCGTCCTTGCGTGACTCAGTGGCACCATGAAGCACACCCTGCTTTTGGTCGACGAGGATGCCCTGGTACCCCCCAAAGCTTCCCTTGGCCCGTTGCACCTGGTGGCCTCGTTGCTGCAGTGATTTTATTGTCGCTTGCGAGACGCCTGATTCGACCAGCACGGTACCCACGCCCTTAGCTGCCAGGCCGGTTGGCGTAGAGCTTCCCAGGTGGCGTACGCGGGCGGCATCTCCGGCCGCTTGAACGTTCATTTGAAAATCAATCATGTTCACCAGTACCTGGACATGCCCCTGGGGCTGCATGTCACCACCCATCACGCCGAAGCAAAACCAGGGCTCATTATCTTTGGTGACCATTGCGGGGATGATCGTATGGAAAGGACGTTTGTGTGGTTCCAGGCGATTCAAATGATCTTCATCCAAGGCGAACAGGGCGCCGCGGTTCTGGATGGCGAACCCCAATTTCTGGGGAGTTAACCCTGAGCCGAAGCCATAGTAGTTGCTTTGAATCAGTGAACAGCAGTTTCGATCTTTGTCGACCACCGTAAGATAGACCGTGTCTCCCTGCTGGAGTTTTGGATCACCGGCCTGGACATTGGCTGCCGCCTTTTCCAGGTCAATCCGTTTGCCCTGCTGCTGTGCATATTCCTTTGAGATCAACTCTCTGGTCGGCAGCCGATTGAAGTCTGGATCCGCATAGTACTTGGCGCGATCTGCGAAGGCCAACTTCTTGGCTTCCACAAACAAGTGCAAGTACTCAGCACTGCCCGCTCCCATTTTTTCGATGTCGTAAGGCTCCAGCAAATTCAGAATCTCGAGGGCTGCAATACCCTGTCCATTGGGAGGTAACTCCCAGACGTCGTAACCACGGTAGGTTGTGGATACCGGTTCTACCCATTGGACCCTATGGTCGTGAAAGTCTTTGTCAGTAAACAAGCCGCCCTCTTGCTCGCTGAACCGCACCAGTTCCTGGGCAATTTCGCCCCGGTAAAAAGCATCGGCCCCCTGTTGACCAATCAGCTGATAACTGTGCGCTAACTGGGGATTGCGAAAAAGTTCACCAAAGCGGGGAGCCCGTTTGCCATCGACCAGATAGGTTGCCGCTGAACCCGCGTGTTTCCGCAGAGATCCTTCGGCTCCACGCCATGATCCAGCAATGATCTCGCTGACTGGAAATCCCTCCTTAGCCGTGCTGATCACGGGTGCCAGCAAGTCGGCCAGTGACTTTTTCCCAAACCGCTTGGCGAGGGCTTCCCAGCCGCTAACACATCCGGGGACCGACCAGGATAACGGACCCTTGATGGGAATCTGCTTGAGTTTGCGCTCCTGAAAGAGCTCTCGCGAGATATTGTAAGGACTCCGTCCACTGGCGTTGAGCCCGTAGAGTTTCTTTTCCTTGTTGTCCCAGTAGATAGCAAACAGGTCGCCGCCGATCCCGCAACTCATCGGTTCTACCAGGCCTAACATGGCATTGACGGTGATGGCAGCATCGGCAGCAGTTCCACCGGACCGCAAGATATCCAAGCCAGCCTGTGCAGCCAGCGGGTGACTGGTAGCGACAACTCCATGCCTGGCGACAACTACCGATCGTCCCTGGTGCGCTGGTCCCGAGGGTCGGTCGAATCCTTGCGCTGAGGCTGACTTGGCGAGATCAAGGTTTTCAAATGGTTCGGTCATGATTCCACCGGCAACGCAAAAAGTAAGAAGTGTGAAAGGAAGTATACGTAATGTGTTGCGGCAACCGCCGGATGGACCCGTCACCCGCTTCGCTGGTACTCTGAAGTTCATCAGTTGGTCCTCTTTCCCTTTCCTCCATCGTTGTCCGAATAAGCAACATTGCTGCCGAACAGGCTTGACCAGAACATCCTACCATAATCCAATAGACCAGAGGGTGATGAGAGCAAGTAGATTGGAGATGAGTGACCTGATGAATCGAACCCGTCGACTGATGATCCTGGTCTGGTTAGTGAGTGCGTCAAGTGTCCTGGGACAGCGCCAGGATGTGGGCGTTGCTGACAAGCAGAAGGTCGAGCCGAGGATTCGCAAGAGCTTGCAATTGTTGAGCAGCAGTGCCCGTGTTTATACCGAGGAGCAAGAGTGTTTTTCCTGTCATCACCAGGCACTTCCGGTGATGACGCTACGGTTGGCTCAGCAACAGGGAATTCAGGCTGCGACCGATACGATCGGCAAGCAAGCACAGTTTACCCGTGAGTATTACCAGCAGCGGCAGGAGAAAATAGGGAAGGGCGGCGGCATTCCCGGTGGGTCCTATTCGGCCGGTTACGCGCTGCTGACACTGGCCGCGGCAAATTCACCCGCGGATTCCCTCCGCGATGCGATGGTGCAGTATTTGCGTAAGAAACAGAAGTCCCAGGGCCATTGGAGTATTGGGACCCATCGGCCGCCACTGGAGGATAGCGATTTTACTGCCACGGCTGTCAGCCTGGCTGGCATCCACTGGGCAGACCGTAAGTCGAGTTCGGAAGAGCGTCAGCAGCTGCTGACGCGAGCACGAGGCTGGTTACGTGCGACTCGGCCGAAGACGACAGAAGATCGAGTTTTCCAGTTATTCGGATTGGCTTGGGCACAGGTTGGCCCGAGTGAGAGGCTGGCCACTCCGCTAGCCCGTCGTCCGTATCAAGACTGGTTGGCGGCAGAGGATCGGAGCGTGGCCAAGGATCAATCCAGCGCATTGCTCAAGCTGCAACGTGAAGATGGGGGTTGGGCACAACTGCCGACGTTGAGCAGCGATGCGTACGCCACCGGAGAGGCCCTCTGTTCTCTGTATGTCGTAGGCGCTCTTAGTGACCGGGATGAGGTCTTTCGCCGGGGGATTCAGTACTTGTTGAAGAGCCAGCGTGAGGACGGTTCGTGGCAGGTTAGTACCAGGTCCAAGCCGATCCAGACCTACTTTGAGAGCGGTTTCCCGCATGGGAAATCGCAGTTTATTTCGATTGCAGGGACCAGTTGGGCGACAATGGCGCTGTTATTAAGTCTTACGGGGGACCGCTAAGGTGGCTGTTGGGATTAAACACGGTTGCAAAAAAGCCGGTGATGTTACATTAAACGGCATCAGTATTGGAAAGAATTTGTATAGTTAAGCTGTTCTGAGACACAGAATAGGAAAGGGCAGTAAGGAAGATCTTAAAGCAGGAGTAGCGACGCACCGAACAAGAGGGTTGTCGACGCATTGACCGGCTGACGAGAAGAAAGAAGCAGTAGAGAATGACGATTACGAAAGATCGCAAGCAGGAAGTAATTGGGGAGTTCAAGCGGTCCACAGGGGACACGGGATCACCGGAGGTTCAGATTGCAATTCTGACCACGCGAATTAACGGACTCACAGAACACATGCGAACTCACAAGAAGGACTATGCGAGCCGACGAGGTTTGTTGGCGCTAGTCAGTCGTCGTCGACGCCTGCTGGATTATTTACGTCGGGTCGATCCTCAACAGTATCTGGATATCATTGGCCGATTGGGGATTCGTAAGTAACACGGCGATGATATCGTGTTTCATTGCGAGCTGATGTTGGGGCCGTATCTTCATAAGAGAGATGGGCCTGCAGATGTCTGGTTGCGACGCAGGGGCAGAAATCTGTCCAACCCATGTTGCCCAGGACTGTCTTCCCTGAGGCCTGGTAACTTGAGTGGGTGCTTGCTCATACTGCAGATCGCAGTCATGGTCAAAGTCGTGCCTGCCGTTGATCTTCTAATGATGAGTGCTGTTTGGTACAGCTAGGGTCACTTGTGGTGGCCGGCATCGGACGTAAAAACGATGCAGCAACTCGTTGAAAGTGCTCAATGTCTGACACTGTGGTAATTGGAACCTAGAAATGAGAGATAGGTAGAGGAAGTGAAGGTAATTGTAGAAAAGAAAATTGGAAAGCAAACACTTAGTTTTGAAACAGGACAATTAGGAAAACAAGCCGGCGCGACGGTGATTGTTCGTTACGGGGATACGGTTGTATTGAATGCCGTGACGACGGGATCTCCACGACCGGGGATCGATTTTTTTCCGTTGACATGTGATTACCGCGAGCGAACTGCCGCTGCAGGTAAGTTTCCCGGTGGCTTTCTCAAGCGGGAAAGTCGACCGACGATGAAAGAGACGTTGACGTCACGATTAATCGATCGTCCTATTCGTCCGTTGTTTACCAAAGGATTTAACGACGAGGTGCAGTGCCAGTGTATCGTGTTGTCCAGTGATCGACAAAACGATGGCGATGTGCTGGCGATGAATGGAGCCTCGACGGCCCTGTTTATTTCAGCGATGCCGTTTGAGGGTCCGGTGGCCTCGGTGCGTGTAGGACGCGTCGATGGCGAGTTGCTGGCCTTTCCCACGCACGATGAGTTAGAGGAGAGTGATCTGGATATGATTATGTCCGGAGCAGAAGATGTCGTGCTGATGATCGAAGGGTTCGCCCGCGAAATGCCCGAAGACGAGATGCTCGAAGCCATTCGGTTCGGACACGAAGCCATTAAGCAGGTCTGCCAGCTCCAACGAGAACTGGCTGATCAATGTGACGTCCAAAAAAGTGAATTCATTCCACCAGAAGATGATGGAGTGCTCGATAAACTCAAAGAGTCGTTTTACGATCAGTTTAAGGAGAAGAAACAGACTGAAGGCAAGTTAGCGCGGGCTGAGGCCATTAGCCAGTTGAAAGGCGAAGCGTTGGCTCAGATTGTTGACGCCGACGACGAAGAAGGGGTTAGCGAATCTGCTTTCAAGCGAGCCTGGCATGACCTGGAAGAAGAAGTCATCCGTGACTTGATCCTGGCCGGTACGCGAGCCGATGGTCGCAAGGCGGATGAGTTACGTAACATCGAGTGTTACGTTGACCTGTTGCCACGAACCCATGGTTCGGCCCTCTTCCAGCGTGGTGAAACCCAGGCCCTGGTCTCGATTACCCTCGGTACCTCGCGGGATGAGCAGCGTGTGGACGGCTTGATGGAAGAATACTCCAAAAAGTTCATGCTGGACTACAACTTTCCGCCGTTTTCAGTTGGCGAATGTCGACCGATTCGAGGACCGGGTCGCCGTGAAATAGGCCACGGTGCACTGGCTGAACGTAGCATCAAGCCAGTTCTTCCAGATCCAGAGGATTTCCCTTATACGGTTCGAGTGATTTCAGACATTCTGGAATCAAACGGGTCGTCTTCGATGGCCAGCGTCTGCGCTGCAACGCTCGGGCTGATGGCTGCCGGCGTGCCGATCAAGAAACCGGTTGCTGGTATCTCCGTGGGACTGGTCAAAGAGACGGAAGACAAGTGGACTTTGCTGACCGATATCGTTGGCGATGAAGATCACTTTGGTGATATGGACTTCAAAATCGCGGGAACCCAGCATGGAATCACGGGGATCCAATTGGATCTCAAGATTCGCGGTATTAGCGAGGAGATCATTATTGCCACGATGGCACAGTCTCGTGAAGCCAGGATCGAGATTCTGAAAAATATGTTGGGTGTGATTCAAAGGCCTCGATCAGAGCCCTCGGAATACGCTCCACGACTGCTGCGTACGAATATCCCGCCGGACAAGATCGGCATGCTGATTGGACCTGGGGGTCGAAATATTCGCTCGATCCAGGAAGAAACTGGCACGGTCGTTGAAGTGGATGATGAAGGTGTCGTGACGGTCGCTGCTGATAATGCCGATTGGGCTCGCAAGGCGATGGAAAAAATCGAAGCTTGCACCGCTACGGTACAGATTGGCAAGATCTATGATGGCGTTGTCTCAAGCGTTAAGGACTTTGGCGCGTTTGTCGAGATTTTGCCTGGCCGAGATGGGCTTTGTCACATCAGTGAGTTGTCCTCGGGATTCGTCAGTAATATTTCGGATTTGGTTTC
>JAYGDG010000891.1:0-1565 GCA_046583015.1 Pirellulaceae bacterium
AGTGACCCGGTATGCCATGTGTTTATCTTCGGCTTTTCTGGCAGCGTACGGACCGACCAGCCGCAGCCGTAATAGACAACTTTTGGTTTTTCCCCCGCGTCATACCCCAGCACTCCAGCCGGACGGGCAAACATCTGCTCAATGCTGCTCTCTTTGAGCAAGGGGCTCTTTGCCGGCTGATCAAAGGCGGCGGCAAAGCGAACCAGGTCAACGGCTGAGGCAATCCAGGCCCCGTGGGAATCCATCGGCTCCAAATACCAGCTGCCGTAAGGAGCCGGCACTTGCTGACCCAAATTTTCTTTGAAAATCGAGCGGCCCGTGCGCTGCCGCTCATCGTAGTAACGCACTTCCCGCGGCGCTCGATGCTTGAGCAGCGTTCTGCCGATTCGCATCTGGCGGACACCGACCGGGGCCAGCACATGTCGCTTGACGTACTGGTCATATTTCAGCCCGCTCTTGGCTTCAATCACGCGTCCCAACAGGCAATACCCGAAATTCGAATAGGCGTACCGGGTCCCCGGATCAGAATCGAGCGGCTGCCCCATCATGAAGCGAATCACCTGTTCTGCCTTGGCGGGCGGATCAACACCAAAACTCCTGGCGATGCGGACCGACTGGAACATCGCATCAAAGGAAGCATCCCGATCCCAACCACCGCTGTGCTGCAAGCAATGCAGAATCGTTACCTGGTCAAGGCGGGGATCAACTTTGCCCTCGTCATTCTCGAAATGAGGTTTCGGCTTGAGGATTTTGAAGACCCGATCTGTCAGCTTGAGTTGGCCTTGTTCCACCAGTTGCAGGATTGCCACGGCCGTAATCGGCTTGGAGAGGCTGGCAATACGAAACTGGCTGTCCGGCTCCACCGGCTGTTTCGTTTCCAGGTCGGAATAACCAAAACCACGGGCATACATCAGTTGCCCCTGGCGGGTCACCGCCAGGGATGCTCCTGGAACCCGGTGGGTCTTCATGAAACTGGTCATCAATTCATCAAAGCTGCTGAGGGCCGGATCATGTTTTCCCGTCACGACCACATCATTGATTTTCATTGGTTTCTCCGCGGCGCTCATCGATCGACTCACCGAGCCACTGGCCGAGAACAAAAATACGACCAGGGTGAACCAGTGCTGGTAACTACGGCTGAGGGGAAATCGGGGCAACAACTTAATACTCTCCGGCGACTAAAGGCTAAACTCGGTCAGCTTCCCCTCGCAGGGCGGCCCCAGGCTGGCCCACAGCGAGCGGGCCGCGGGATCAGCCACCGCGAAAGCACAGCTACGAACATCGCGACCGTGCCCGTGACGACAGATCGACAATTCTCCACCTTCATGATCACCAAACACCGACCGCAGCTTGTCTGGCGACAATGGGCCTTCGCTCCCTTCCAGGACGCGGGTAATTTGTTCAATTCGATGCTCGGTGGAACAGCGATCCTGTTGAGGATTCTCCAGCGGCTTGAGCCGCTCCGAGAGGTAGTGGTTCGTATGGACATACCAGGGACTCTCCACCGCAAACTCCTCGTGCTCGGTCGCCGTGGTTTCAATATCGACACAGGCTCCGGATTCATG
>JAYGDG010000041.1:0-3086 GCA_046583015.1 Pirellulaceae bacterium
GCTGCCAACCGGCCATGGATTTGCCATCAAACAGCAGCTTGAAGTTCTGCTTGTCTTCTGCGTCGCTTAAGGAATTGATATCCTCGGCGGTTGCTCGTTGTCCAGAGCTGCAGGTCAATAGCAGGATGATAGCGATGGTCAGTCGTGTGGCGGCGTGGTTCATGATTTGCTCCGGGGCAAAGTGGGGTTGCGGCACGATGGTTCCTGTCGCCCTGTTTATCGGCGAGTTCAGGTTTTGGCTTAGTGGGGCGTCGCTTCTCTGGCGGCGGTCCGGCACCGATAATGATAGCTCTCATGATCTTCACTCGCTGTTCGGTGGGATGGCATCGTCAATTGTTTTTGAGCCGGGATCTTCCTTGGGAACTGTATTCCAGAGAGGAATGAGCAGCAGCCCGGCAGCCAGTACAAAGCAGGCCAGGATACGAAATACCATATCCCAATCGGTGACATTGTCATCGGAGGTCAAGAGCGCTGGTAAATAACCACCGACGGCGGCACCGATCGATCCCACACCATTGATTAAACCAGCGGCGGTGCCTGATCCTTTTTGGGTCCCGAAGTCGATAGCAGCAGTTCCCGAGATTAGCGAATCCGGGGCAAAGAGCAGGAAGCCAATTCCCAGTAGACCCATTCCCATCGCAACTCGAGTGGCTGGCAGCCCGTTGAAGAGGAAGAGCAGGACCGAGAGTAACAAGAAAAAGATGACGCAAACAGGCATCCGTCGGGATCGAAAAACCAGGTCGGAGAGGAATCCGCCACAAATTACCCCCAGTGGCCCGGCTAACTCGAACATTCCTGACAAGAAGCCACTTTCCGCGATTCCCGTACCGAGTTTTTCGTTCAGATAAAGTGGCGACCAGAAGAGAATCATGTAGCGCGTCGGTTTAAGGAAAAAATAAACAGCCGCTAAATGGATTACGACCGGATTCCGATAAGGAGAAATGACGGGTGTGTCAGTGGCGGCAGCTTCACTCGGGCTGCCTGGATTTTCCTGAGGCCTGGAGAAATCATCAACGGAACCTGGGAAACTAACGGAGAAGTCTTCCGGTTTGTCGCGTTGCAAGATGATGAAAAGAATCCAAATTCCCAACAGGGTGGCAGCCGGGACCCAGAAGGCATATCGCCAATCGCCAAAGTACTGAGCTGCCCAGCCGGCATAAGTCGAAGCGATCAGGCCACCCACGGCATAATTGCTGCACCAAAATCCCATCACTCGACCCCGCTCTCGCCGGCCAAAAAAATTACCAATGTTTTTTGTTAAGGGGGCCCAGCCGGTGGATTGTGCCAGACCCTGGATGAATAGCACGACTCCCAGCAAAACGGTGATCGTGGAAGCCCCCGCCACGACAGCCGTCACGATCGAGACAAACATGCCGGTCAGTACCACGCGGCGTGTTCCTACCCGGTCCGCAGTCATGCCCCAGATGAATTGACCGATCGCGTAGGCGACCAGGTAAGCCAGGTCGATGTAGCCCATCGTGGATTTACTGATTCCCCAGACTTCTTCTTTGCCTAACTCAATCTTGGCAACCGCGAAGGACTTGCGGGTCAGGTAAAAACCGACGTAGGCCAGCCAGGTAATAAAGAAGATCTGGGCGCGACACGACTTGTAGTCTGGCGGATTGACCCTGGGAATGATGGAACGAGCCATGCGTATGATGTCCGACTAGGTAGCTGGTTGCTTGAGGACTTCAACCGGTTTTGGCATCATCAGAACCGCTACGATACCTGCCAGGTACATGAAACCGCAGATTTGTCCAACCCGGTCATAACTGCCTTCAAAATATTCCTTCAAAGCGAGCGAGGTGACGATTAGCAGCAGAGCAACGATGATCCGTCCGAAGTTAAAACTCACACCACTTCCGGTGGAACGTACTCGCGTGGGGAACATTTCCGGAAGGCAAAGGGGCAGCCAGCCGAAGAAGAAGCCACTGAAGAACCCGAGCCCGCGAATCCAAAACATGAAGCTCTCATCGTTTGGATCAGGGAGTGCGTAGAGGAACTGGGTGCAGGTAAATGCCAGTATGCAGAGCAGGGCGTAACTGAAGCGTCGTCCCAGGAAGAATGCCAGTGCACCACCCAGCAGGCTGCTGATCGAGCCAGGCCAGGCTCGATTGAATGATGTCTCGGCTTTTAGGTTTGATTTTGTTTTGCTTGTTTTTGCCGCTGACTCGGTTACTCCTTGTGCTGGTGCCTCTTGCTCAGTGCTGGCAGCGGCCGTGGTGACTTGTTCGTCATATTCGGCAGCCCAATAGTTTGCCCAGTTGCCAACTCCCCAACCACCAAATAACGGTACGAACGCTAATACGATACCAATCAGTGTTAATTTCAGGTGAGGTGGCGAAAATACCTCGCCCAGGCCAACCTGATCCAGGCCACCTGCCTGGCTGGTTTGCTGCTGCTCGGCCAGCCACTTGGGAGACTCAGGTACCAGGAACCAACAGGCCAGGGCCAGCAGAATCGGTGTGGCACCGACCATCAACGTCCAACGCCAGGCATCAGGATTCACATCGACGTTCATGCAGAGGAGGGCGAAAAGCATGATGCCCACGTTGGCCGACGTACCCAGGATACCGGCCAGGATGGGCTTGGCCGTATTTGGCCAGGCTTCCTGGATCAAGGCCATGCCGTTGGGCCACATGCCGCCAATTCCCATGCAGGTGATGAAACGGAGGACCCAGAACACCTCGATCGATTGTGAAAACGTAGAGATATAGGAGAAAACGCTGTAACAGGCGATGCTGATCGCCATGGCTTTGACTCGCCCGAAACGGTCTCCAATCCAGCCAAAGGTATATCCTCCGGCGGCGGCACCGAATAAGAAGGCACAGACCAGCCAGCCGGACCACTTGCCAATATCTGCCGGATCTGCTCCTGCTCCCAGTAAGTGACTGGCAGCCGGATGGTGTGCAATGGAGTTAATTCCCATCTGTACACCGGCAAACATCCATCCCAAAAATGCCACGACCAGGATCAGGATACACTGGCCTCGACTCAGAGTAGTCGTGGCAGGCAATTCATCGGTGACAGGTGTATCGCTCATCAAGTCAACTGACCGTTTAAGAGAAGCAGGATGAAACCGGCCT
>JAYGDG010000061.1:0-20694 GCA_046583015.1 Pirellulaceae bacterium
GGCCCTGTCTCCAGAACACATTTCTACTTACGGACTGACGTTTGAACCGGGTACTGCTTTCGAGCGGCGCCGACAGGATGAGGAGTTTCAGCTGATATCGGAGGAAAACGACCGGAAAATGTATAAAATGGCGATTGAGCAGCTGGCTGCCCATGGCATGGAACACTACGAAGTCTCCAGTTTTGCAATTCCTGGAAAACGGAGTCGGCACAACGAGACCTACTGGTCAGGAAGGAGCTATTTTGGCGCCGGTCCCGGTGCCGCTCGTTATGTAAACGGACGTCGTGAAACGAATCATCGCAGCACGGTTGGCTATTTGCGCCGAGTCAAGGCGGGACAGTCGCCAGTTGTAGAGCAGGAACAACTCGAGCCGTCAGACCGTGCCCGGGAATTACTGGTCTTCGGTTTGCGCAGACTTGCGGGAGTTGATTGCGATCAATTTGCCGAGCAAACGGGGTTTTCCGTGGAAGAGTTGGCTGGCCCTGTAATCCAGAGACTGGTCGGTTTGAAACTACTAGAAGTTGCCGGGAAACAGCTTCGCCTCAGTCGAGAAGGACTGTTTGTCAGTGATTCGATTTGGCTTGAATTACTTTAAGACAGTCCACGGTCGAAAAGATGTATTTAGTACCGATTCAATAGCGTTCAGACCATTCGCTTAACAAGCTGTCAATTTCTTCCAGGGTCAATGGTAACGATGGAACGGCTTGTTGATATCGTAACGTGGACTGTCGGAGATGTCTCGGTCGTCGGACCCGTTCCACTTCGTTGTGCAAGTCCAGAATCCAGTTGGGGAGGTCGAGGCCTGATCCGCTTGGCTCCTGTGAGATCTGCATGGTCTCCTGTTCCAGGCGTTTGAGCATGGTTTGCTGGTCACCCTGGCTTAACTCTTCGAATACGGGTTCGACTAGCGCCCGCAAATGGGCAATCTTCATCGGCATCACAAAGCGTTCATTGAGACGATCGTGAATCGCAGTAACGCGGATGGCATACTTATTTTGCAGCGTTGTGAGTTCGCTTAGATAGTAATCCGCTTCATCCTCAATCCGGCTCGCCAATGCCTTGAACCACAGTTGAGCCGCTTGCGGTTTCTGACGACGAACGAGCAGTTCGTGAGCCAGTACAATCGGTTTCAGGTTCCAGCAAATACGATCGTATTTGATCCGCAAGCGGAGTAAATCTAAAAGGGTATACAGCAGGTTGCCTTGATCACTTTGTGTCGTGGTACTGTTGTAGTCACGGTAATCGCCATAATTCTCCACGATTGCTTCTAAGATTAATCCCAAGTGTTTGCTGACAGTCTGTCGAGAAATGTCACGGTCGAGGTCATCGAACAACCGGGACTGTATGTCGCTAGTGTTCCGCTCTTGTATATTGGTTAGCCAGGGATCGATTCCCTGGTGCAGAATTCCTCGAATGTTGCCGAGGGCAAGAAACTGTTGGGTGAACAGTTCCACACCGTAGGTCTCAATGAATTCAACCAGTCGATTCCAACTGGTCTCGCCATGGACTTTTTCCAGGACAGAGAGTCGCAAGGTTCGACTGTGTGCCAGCCAGCTTTCCAGCAGGGTTTCCGTCAGTTTCTCTAAACAACTGACCAACTGGTCTTCGCTGAAGGTGGCATCGTTAGCTGGCGTCGATTCAGAACTGAGGCTGGCATCGGTCTCCAGCTTTTTATCCACTTGCCAGCTCTCAGAAGAAGAAATCAGGCTGTCTACAATCGCTCGATAACCAATCGTAAACAACTCATCAAACTCGGTTACCGCGCCCTGGGGAATCGGCTCGTTCCTTTCCGCGGCACGGGCAATTTCGATCAGTTCTCGGGTTTCCGAGAGCAGTCCAAGCCTTGGTAACCAGGTTAGTAGATCCTGGATCATCCGTTGGCGTGAACGAATGGCCACAATGGTGGCTGGTTCACCACCCTTGGCGATCGGGACATAGAGCAACGGTTCGTCCTTGAGAGGATCAATGAAGCCCTCCCAGAGATCACGGACTCGATCGCGCTGGCCATCGAACAAGGCGGCCATCAAGGGTACAACTTTCGCCTGGTCCATGGATTGAAACAGATGTTTGGCAGTCTCCGCAGAAGCCTGCTCCGACGAGGTGTCAGGAGAATTGTGAGACGGGTCTGGCGTCTGGGCCAGGCAATGCCTGGCAGCTTGTAACAGCCTTTCGGTATCCGACATTTCCACGCAAGTTTCAATGATGCGTTCCAGCAGTGTATCCTTCATCATGCGGTCACGATCATATTCTTGCATCGACGTTTGATCGCTAAAAACAGAAAAAACAGGAAAGCTCTGGATGGAACGGAGAAGTTGGTTTAAATCGTCGAGATACTGCTGAATTTGGTCTATCCAATGGGTCACCGCTGCCCGCTGTTGTTCCACCATGATGGCGCTAGCCGAGTCTTTTTCAGGCGTTGTTTGCACCAGTATAAGAGCGGTGGTTTTCCACAATTGTGCCAGGCAGTTGAAAAATTCCAGGTGATTTGTTAGCCGCTGAGATTCTTCAATCAGGAATCGGTACAAGGTTTGATCCGTGTCATAGATCTCACCTTCGACCCCATCATCCGTGCTGTCGTGGTAGGTCATGCCTTCATAAGCAGCACCAAATAGCTCATCCTGGTTATCTTCCGGTTCGTCCTGTTGCGATGGATCAGAATCTGCTGACTCTTCGCCATCGAAATCATCGAGTTGTGTCATTTCGAGAGCAAACTTTGGCACCTGACCATAGTGGTCAGCGTTGGCTTCCAAGTGTTCGAATAATCGCTTGATCATCGGCCAAGTCGCTTGACTTGCCGCGGTGGTTTTTGCTGGACTGGACGATTCGGACGAAGTCTGTACTTCACTGAGCCAACGTTGTATCAGATCAAAGAAGGAATGATCTGCCTGGCGTAAGGGAATCTCAGCAGCCTGGCTTAGCCAGTGCATGAGCAGTGCCATGGATGCCACCAGGTCGCCGTGGTTTAAGAGAGCAGCAATGACTGGTGCATGTGCCTCAGGTCCATCAAAGATGTCCGCGTGCGTGGCCCAGAAGCGGACGTTTCCAGTCTCGGCACCGCCCTGGTGCCAGACACTTAGAGCCGTAGAAACATGCTTGGCTGCCTGGTAGGATTCAAGAGGATCCGTGGCTTCCAGGGCGCTTATTTCGTGAATTGCGAATTGTCGCCACCAATTGGCAATCCTGGAAAACTGCTGATCAATCTGTTCTACGACCTGCACCTGGTTCTTGGCCGCCGCATCTTGCCAGACTTGTCCGCAGAATGTTAGCAACTGTTCCACAAGGTCGATCAGGTCGTCAATGCGGTGGTCGTGAATACTGTTTTCGCGGGCGGCAAAAAGACTGAATTGACCATCAAAGTACAGGACATTCCAGGGATCGACCAGCGCCCCGCATTCGATGGCCCGGCTGATCAGTTCCATCACGTTAGTGGCCGTGGTAACGGCCTCGGCCAGGTTACCTTTTTTTCGGGACCACTCACCTTCGATCAGCAGGCAATCGATTTGAGACCGTATGCGAGCAGCCACCGCCGGAATCACTTGGGCCTGTCGTAAGGCTGCCTGGGGAGATCCTAAGCGGGCAAATACGCGTGCCAGTTCGCCATGGATTAGTTGGGAGGCACGTAAATGTGACAGTTGCGTATTAAGGTGCTTACGTGCTCCGGCAAATGGTTGTTGCATGACAATTGCTTCTTGTTTCAGTCGCTCTGCATGGCGTCCACTACTGCGCTGTAATAGCTGGCGGTAGAAGTCATCGCGGTAACTTGCAATTTGGGGCAGTAGATTTCCCAAACTCACCTCGGAGTTATGAAAGCCCGGCCCCGTTCCACTGATTCCGGTTGCCATCAGGATCGTGCCGGCCAGTACAGCGCCGGCTTCCCAAGTCAGTTCTGCCTCGGCCAGGTCCGTTTCCGTGCTGATCCGTGCAACCAGGGCATCGAGTGTAACCTGTTGGATCACGTATCGTCGGTAATTGCCCCGGTTATCGATGTGGTGCGGGTCCCACTGGCCAAAGTGGTAATTTGGACGCCGATTCACCGGATGATCGAAATCGTAGGGACGCGGGTCAAATGCCAGTTCTTCTAGTAACTGCGAGTCAAAACAAGCCTGTCGTAGTAAGGGGGTTTCTGTTTGCTGTAGCATTTCCAGTGCAATGTCAATAACGGCCTGGTATGGACCACTGCAGGACCCGGCTCCCTCAATATAAAGTGGGACTGGACAGATCCACTCGTGAGCGTAGGGTTCCATCTCGTGTGTTTCGAGAGTTGCCACCGGGCGATGACCCACGTAACGGTTCAATTCGCCGATCACTGTCTCAGTGATGCTGGCAGCTGGTTGCCAGGGAGCCCCATGCGCTAAGACAGCCTCGAACACCCGCCCTAAGAAGAAGGCATTAAACAAGTGCCGTTCACTCTGTTGATGGAGCGTGTCACGGTGAAAGTCCTGGTAGGCGGGCAAGACATGACAAAAAACCAGGTCGATGACGGCAACCGCCTGATCGGAATTGCTGAATGCTTCACTCGTCATCTGCCCTAACGCTGTCCGTAACAGGCGTTCAAGGTTCTCGCACGTTGATTCGCCAGGGGCCGATTCCTGGGTCCACTTCCAGGTTTGACTAAGATCTTTGAGGAAAGCGGGATCTGATTTTCCGGAAGAGAAGTTCAAGTAGCCGAGAACGCTTTGCAGTTGCAGCAACTGTTCCTCACCCAGTCCTTGCAGTTCCATGGTGCGCTGTTTCCGAGAAGCGTGATGCGTGATCATCCGATCTGTGTTCATAGTAGAGTCAAGCCATCATTGGGTCTAGCGGGTCCGTGAGTTGGACTGGAATCAAAGGTCATTCAAGAGGGCAAGATGCCAGAAATGACCATTGATCCGCCCCTCATCGCCTTTGGAAGGAGTTGTCGATCGTGCCGTATTTACTGAAGGGAACGGGGAATCGGGCAAAGACACCCTGCGCACAATTTGAGCCCCGGATCCGCAGTTTTGAGCTGTTTTTTCTGCTGTTTTGGTCTATTATTAACGATAGGTATGTTATCTTGATCCCTCAACTTGTTGGTGAGATATATCGATGACACGTCGACTCTCTTTGCTGTTGTTACTGCTCACACCTTTCTGCTGGACTACACCGGTCTGGAGCCAAGGTACTGGCAGCGGTCTTTTTTCTACATCGCTTGCTGATCAGCATGGCTTGACGCGTAACTGGTTTACCCAATTGCCGTTCAATCCGTATGGAGATCGCATCGCCGATGTTTCCCTGTACGTCAGCCGCCGCCAGGCTCGCTGTGTGCACGAAGTGATTCGGGGTGACGATCGTTGGATTTACACCAATCAGGATTTGACACCATTTCAAAAGCCGCAAGGTCGAGAAGAAGCAAAACGTAAAGCCGACGAACAATTCTTCCAGTTTCAAGAAGATCAGACAGTGCTGCTTATCAATCCTCGCAAGGGGGAAAATGGCAGCATCATGGTTGTCTATGACCAGGCCGGGGAAGAAAAAGTCCGTGGCGTGATCCACGTGGTGGGGACACCGACCCAGTTAAAGACAGGACGGGCAGCTTTAATTCGGCTGGTCAAGGAGAACAAAGTAGAGACGATTGCCATCGACCATGGTGATTACAGTATTCAGGCAGCAAAGGTGATGGAAGATATCCTGGCCAACGAGTTGGCGAAGGAAAGAATCGTGCTGCTAAAACTGGTTCGCCATTATGAACCAGAGACCACGCTCACTGTCTTAACCGAGCGTGGTACCGTGGTGACCCTTGATGCGGAATCCGGTCGCGTGCTTTGGAGACGACAAGTAGGGAGTCGTGATGACCCGCCGGCAGGTGTTGCTTGCACCGATGATTACACGGTGGCCGTCACGGGAGTCCGACTTTACGTGATTAACCGTCTCGACGGGAAACTACTCTGGACCAAGAAAACAACCAGTCATAGTTTCTGGAAACGACCCCGGGACACGATTCCGTCAGGAAGGCCGGCGGTTTCAGAAGACACCGTTTTCTTACCATCACTCAATGGCCGACTCCAGGCGTTCTATTTACACGACGAAGAACGACCACCGGCAATTTATGTTTCACCAGGTCGAGTGATGGTGAAACCGACGGTCGGGACGGTCAGTATTGCCTGGCCTAGTGATTATGGGCGCGTTTATCTGAGTGACGTTAATCGGCCGCACCTGCAGGGACGATTGCAGGCACTTAGTGATATTGTCGCTCCGGTTGCCTACTTGCCACCAGATAAATATGTGGTCGGTTCACTAGGGGGTTTTGTCTATTGTTTCTTTGAGAGTGGCGGACAACTGGTTTGGCGATTGTCCGTCGGCGAAGCGGTTACCGAGACACCTATTTTGGTTGGCTCCTCGGCGTTTGTGATTGGGGCAGATGGTGGCATCTACTCGATCGATATCAATACCGGGACGAAGCAGTGGAATTCGCGAGGCGTACGACGCTTCATTGGTGCTAGTGGCAAGCGACTGTATTGCCTCGATCTGCTCAACCGCCTTGTCATTCTGGATCAGAAAACAGGAACACGCTTAGCCGTACTTCCGACCAATGGCGTTGACTTTGTTTTCTTGAATCGTGAGACAGATCGTCTTTATTTTGGCACTAAGTCAGGTTTGTTGCAGTGTTATCGGGAATCACAACTGACTTATCCGGTAGTCCATGCCGGTGTGAGTGGGCAAATCCGAAATGATTGTGATTGCGAACAAAAACCTACGGATCCGAATGAACAAGCTCAGGCCCAACCGGCTGCCCAGCAGCCGCAACAACCGCAACCGGCGGGCCCCAATCCCTTTGGTGGTGGTCAGCAACCAGCTGGTCAAAACCCATTTGGCGGCGAGAATCCTTTTGGCGGGGGTAAGAAACCACCAGCTGGACAAAATCCATTTGGCGGCCAGAATCCTTTCGGCGGGGGTGGCAATAAAGCGCCAGCACCCAATCCCGGCAACGGCGCAAACCCGTTTAAATAGGATTTGCAGGTCGCAGGTCGCTGTTGGCCGTGAAGGCGCTCCCTTGCTGCGCTTAAGACGCCGCCTCAGTGCTCTCCCATCCGTTGAACCGGCCCAAGCTGGTCTGATTCCGGTAGCACAAATCTCTCTGGGGTGCTTGACCATTCATGGGACAGTCTTTACACATTTGGAGTTGCTGGCCCGCTTCGTCCCCTGCTGTGCCCCGTGCCGCTTCCGAGAACGCTTGCCAGGGGCTCGTATTGATACAATTTATCCATTTTTTTCAACAGGTGTTTGATGACCACAGTTCCCGTTCGCAGAGCATTGTTGAGTGTCAGTGATAAAACGGGACTGACCGAATTAGCCCGTGGACTGATCGCCCGTGGTGTTGAACTTTATAGTACGGGTGGAACACGCCGTCACCTTGAGCAGGAAGAGATCGTCGTGCAGGATATTGCCCAATACACGGGATTTCCTGAAATGATGGATGGTCGCGTGAAGACACTGCACCCCAAAGTCTTTGCAGGTATTCTATGCCGACATGATCGAACCGATGACATGGAAGCTCTGGCGGAACACTCCATCTGCAGCTTTGAACTGGTGGTGGTGAATCTTTATCCTTTCCAGGAGACAATCGCTCGAGCTGATGTCACTCGTAGTGAAGCGATTGAACAGATTGATATTGGTGGGCCGAGCCTGGTGAGAGCGGCAGCGAAAAATCATGCTTTTGTTGCGATCCTCACCGATCCAGGCCAGTATTCGGCAGTCTTGGATGAGGTCGAGAAAGACGGTGGAACGTCACTGCCATTACGAGAACAGCTGGCGGCAGATGCTTTCTCCAGTACGGCCGAATATGATCTGGCCATTGCTGATTATTTTGCAGAGGAAACAGGGGAAACCCAGTTTCCAGAGCGAATGACCTTGCAGTTGCAGCGCCAAGCCGAGTTGCGTTACGGTGAAAATCCTCATCAGGAAGCTGCCCTTTACCAGTCCAAAGGATCGGCGGCCGCCAGTTTGATGACAGCCCGGCAGTTGAATGGCAAGGAACTCTCCTATAACAATTTGCTGGATCTTGACAGCGCTTTACAGATTGCCCGCTCATTCGATCAGCCAGCGGTCTCTGTGATCAAACATAATAATCCATGTGGTGCTGCTGTCGCAGAATCGATTGGTGAGGCAGCTGCCAAAGCAATGGCTGGAGATCCACTTAGCGCCTTTGGCTCCGTCCTGGGACTGAATCGAAAAGTTGATGCAGCAACTGCTGATTTGCTCTCCGAACCTGGCCTGTTCATCGAAGCGATTGTTGCCCCGGGATTTTCCGCATCCGCACTGGAGACACTGACGACAAAACCGAAATGGAAAAAGAACGTGCGGCTAATGGAAATCGGTGATCTAGCCCAACAGCCCGCTGAACTGCAGTTGAGGTATTTGGGAGGACAAGGACTGCTAGTCCAGGCTCTTGATAATGCGCCCGATGAACCGGATCAGTGGGAAGTAGTTACGGAAGCCCGGCCAGACGAGGCCATGTTTGCCGAGTTGCAGTTTGCCTGGCAGATGGTGCGCCATATTAAGTCCAACGCAATTGCCATTTGCCGTGAGCGGGCACTGGTGGGTACCGGTGCCGGTCAGATGAGTCGCGTTGATTCAGTAGAAATCGCCATTCGTAAAGCGGCTGAGAGGGTTGTCGGAGCCGTACTTTCGTCCGATGCCTTCTTCCCATTTCCAGATTCAATCATCCAAGCCGCAGATGCTGGTGTGGTCGCGATCATTCAACCCGGTGGGTCTCGCCGAGATGATGAAGTGATCGAAGCCTGCAACCAGCGACAATTACCGATGGTTTTTACCGGCCGTCGTCACTTTAAACACTAACGTAACTGTCCGCCTAAGACCCACTGGCAGGAAGTTGTGCAGTTCAAATAAAGGTCGCAGGAAATGTCCGCTACCAACATTCTGGATGAAATCGTCACGACCAAGTGGCGTGAAATTGAAGCGGCTAAAGTGGCGTTGCCAGTTGATCAATTGAGCGCCAGACTGGCTTCTGCTCCACCAGTGCGAGATTTTCTCGGCGCCCTTGCTGCAGACGGTCCCATCAAACTGATTGCAGAAGTCAAGAAAGCAAGTCCATCTAAAGGAGTGATCCGCGAAAATTTCGATCCGGTGGAAATCGCTCAGTGCTACCAACAGCATGGAGCGACTTGTTTGAGCGTCTTGACCGATGAATCCTACTTCCAGGGAAGCTTGGAGTACCTTAGTCAGATCCGACTGACCGTTGACCTGCCAATCCTGCGAAAAGATTTTATTCTTGATTCCTATCAAGTGATCGAAGCACGCGTAGCAGGAGCTGATGCCGTCTTGCTGATTGCAGAATGCCTCGATGATGTTCAATTGCAAACGCTTTACGACGAAGTCGTGCGGTTGGGAATGACACCCCTGGTTGAACTTTACGAGCAGGAAAACCTGCCACGCGTGATGCAGATCGAGCCACAACTGGTCGGTGTCAATAACCGTAACCTGCAGACCTTTGAAACTGACCTCAACCATGTGATTGAAATGAGAAGTCAGATCCCTTCAGATTGCTTGCTTGTTGGAGAAAGCGGTATTCATGGTCCGCAGGATGTGGTCCGTTTGGCGAATGCCGGAATTGATGCAATACTCGTCGGCGAGCATCTGATGGCGGCTGAACAAATCGGTGCTGCGGTCGATCGACTACTCGGCACTGGCGAAGGCCCGTAGCCTGCTGGGTGGACAACGACTGAAAGTGCTAGCAGTTTCTCGGCACCGTCGGGCTTTTGGTGGCTGGTTTTGTGGCAAATCGAGGTAGAAACTGGTAACGGCTTTCTGCTATACTCCTCCACCCCTGATTTCGGATCGGGGGTCGACTTTCTTTTCTTAGCGATTTCAGGGTAATTCGATCGATGTGTAAATTCTTGCACCGGTCGGGGGGATGGGACCATCATTGCGCCTACCTTGGCAGTTTGATAGTACTGCTGACGTCTCTTGCGCTGACTGGTTGCGGCACGCTGAAATCTCAAACAGCGACTCAACAGCTGTTGCTATCGGATGCGGTTGACAGGTCGATAGCCAGTATCGATTTTAGTCCCCTGAGCGGGAAGACGATTTACTTGGATGTTACCTACATCCCGGTGATCAAGGAATTTGGTTTCGTGAACGCCGAGTACATTATCAGTTCACTGCGTCAACAGTTGTTTGCTGCGGATTGCCTGATCCAAGAGGATCGGACCAAGGCGGAGTATATTGTTGAGGCAAGGGTTGGTACCTTGGGAAATGACAGTCATGACATCACCTACGGGATTCCGGCGAGCAACTCCTTAGCGAAGGCAGCTTCGGTGGTCAATAATTCGATTCCAGTACCGACTTTGCCGGAGGTATCATTGGCTCGCAGGAGTGATCAGACGGGTGCGGCCAAGATATTTGTCTTTGCTTATGATCAAAAGACGCGCGAGCCAATTTGGCAATCGGGTATTGCCCAGGCGCGTAGTAGCTCGCAAGATACCTGGGTGCTTGGTGCAGGACCATTTCAACGAGGAACGATTCACGAGGGAATGCGATTTGCCGGCAGTCAAATTGCCATTCCTCGCTTAGGTGTTTGGCGCAGTCCAGACAAAACAGGGTCGGTCAGTAACTATAATCAGGTCAGAAATTTCTTGCTGCCGAGTGCTGATGACTCACTCCATGGAGGCTCGGAACAAGTGCAGCCAGCATCCTATGAGGAGCCGTTCTTGCTCCCCTCGCCACAAAGTAGTCTGCCCGCTGAGTCGGACCCTGCTGCGAAGGCACCTGAAGAAAAGCCCCCGGAAAAGTAAGACTCCAGGTGGCTGCCATTACCGGGATCCCGTTGCCGGGTGGCGTCCGTGGCCAGCGGGTTTACCTCGTTGAGGATGCTACACCCGTCAGGCATAATCAGTCAGGGCGATTGACGGACTGACCACGATATCTAACGATGACATCTGGGAATTCCCGCCCACACTGGATCAGTCGCCATGAGTGAGTATTGAATGTTTGACGGTAGTCAGTATCAGTTATTGGATTTCGGTCAGGGTCGCAAGCTGGAACGGTTTGGTTCACTGGTTCTGGACCGCGTTTCGCCAGCAGCTGATGGTGATTTGCCTGCCGATCCAGCCAGCTGGCAGAAAAGTCACTTTCGTTTTCAAGGCCAGCAGGGCGAGCAGGGTCAATGGGTTGCCAATCAGCAATTGCCTGTGGCGGCGGGTAGCTCGAAAGAGGACGGATTGCCAGCACCTTGGCTCATCCAACATAACCAGTTGGCGTTGGAGTTGAGTTTGACACCAGCGGGGCATCTTGGCCTGTTTCCGGAACAGGCAATCAATTGGGACTGGTTAACCAGGCAGCTTGCTGCGAAGGGGAAGGAGCCTCTCAAGGTGCTCAATTTGTTTGCCTATACCGGTGGGAGTACATTAACAGCGGCGGCAGCGGGAGCTGAAGTGGTGCATGTGGATGCAGCTCGCAATACGGTTGCTTGGGCTCGGCGAAATGCCCGGCACTGTGGTCTTCAAGATGCGCCAATCCGTTGGATCTGCGAAGATTGTTTGAAGTTTGTTCGACGTGAACTGAGCAGAGGGAATCAATACGATGCAGTGATCATGGATCCACCTAGTTATGGACATGGTCCAGAAGGTCAGAATTGGAAAATCGAGAGAGATCTGGGTCCCCTCTTGGATGCCTGCGCTGAGTTGACTTCTAACGGCAGACGATTCATGCTGTTGACCTGTCATTCACCCAGCTATGGACCTGCTGATCTGCATGCCTTGCTGACGGATCATGTTTTCGGAAGTTGTCAGCAGGGGGGTGATGCAAGCGTGCTGACGATTGACTGTGTTGATGGACGGAGACTACCTACTGGCGTGGTTGCCCGCTGGCCAGGCTAAGTGAAGAAGGCTTCGATATGGACTCCCCACTTACCAGTTTGCAGAACTCCCGCATCCGACAAGCATTGCGGTTGCGCACCAAACGGGGCAGGCAGCAGCAGGCAAGAATTATCATAGATGGGGGACGGGAGATCCTGCGGGCTGCCGAAGCAGGGTGCGAGGTCATAGAAGTCTTTCTTTGTCCCGAATGGTGTGAAGCAGCTGATTCACAACCGCTTTGGCAGCAACTGGTCGACCGTGGATTGCCTATCGTTTCGGTGACGGAGACGATTATGCAGCGGCTTGCTTATGGGGATCGAACCGACGGGCTGGTCGCCATCGCCGTCGCGCCTGCTCAAGTTCCACTTTCACAATGGGATCCTCCACAACAGGGTCTCGTAGCAGTTCTGGAAAGAGTGGAAAAACCTGGAAATGTTGGCGCCCTGGTTAGAACTGCCGATGCAGCGGGAGTGACGGCACTGATCCTGGCTGATCCTGCCAGTGACTTGTACAGCCCCAATACGATTCGCGCGAGTGTTGGTACCGTCTTCTCTTTCCCCGTTTTCCAGGTAACTGCGGCCTTGGCACTTGACTGGTTGCAAAAGAATGAATTTCAAATTTGGGCGTGCCAGGTTGATGGCAAAACCGACTATCACGCGGTTAACTGGCAGGGAAAATCGGCGCTCGTATTAGGAAGTGAGTCGCGGGGACTCTCCGCGCTTTGGGAAACCGAGAGCGTAGGTTCGGTGGGTTTACCAATGCTTGGCGCTGCTGACAGTCTGAACGTTTCAACGACGGGCGCTGTTCTTTTCTACGAAGCGCTGAGACAACGTCAGAGCCAGGAATGAGCGAGTTGCTCCCCTTAAATCACGTAGGCGGCTGCTTGAAGTGTGTTGTGTAGCAGCATCGTGACAGTCAACGGGCCAACGCCTCCCGGGACGGGTGTCAAAAAGTCGGCAACTTCACTCACCGCTTCGAAATCTACATCTCCAACCAGTCCGTCTGCGGTACGATTGATTCCTACGTCGACGACCGTGGCTCCCGGTCTAACCATGTCCGCGGTAATAAACTGTGGCTGGCCAATGGCAGCTACCAGGATATCGGCGGACTGGGTAATTTTAGCAAGGTTCTCTGTTCGGCTATGACAAATTGTGACCGTCGCGTTCGCTGCTTGTGGCCCACGTGTCGACTCGCGTGCCACGAGCAAGGCGGCTAGCGGTTTTCCAACGATGTCACTGCGGCCGACAATCACGACATGTTTTCCAGCAATCGGAATTTCGTAACGGTCCAGTAATTGCTGGATTCCGTGGGGTGTACAGGGGAGAAAGCGAGCCCGATCTTGTGCAATACGACCGACGTTTTCCGGGTGAAAAGCATCCACATCTTTGAAAGGATGAATAGCATCGTGTACGCGAGTACTGGTGATTTCTGCTGGCAGTGGTAACTGCACGAGGATGCCATGAACTTCGGAACTCTTGTTCAACTTACTGACCAGGCTTAACACGTCGTCTTCAGAAGCGTCCGCTTCCAGTCGATGCAGTTGACTGGTAATGCCGACCCGTTCACAGGCCCGTTGCTTGTTTCGTACATAAACCTCGCTGCCTGGATCTTCTCCGACTAGCACGGCTGCTAAACAGGGAGCGAAGCTGTTGTTTTCGATGAAGTCGACGACTTCTTCACTGATCTCTTCCTGGATTTTAGCAGCAATAGACTTGCCATCGAGGATTTGTGCGGCCACGGAAGAAATTCCTCTCGTCTCTGTAAAGTACCGATTGTCAGCCAGTTGCCGGGCTGCCCTGGTGCTGTCGCCAGACATTGTAACGGAAGCAGATCAAAACGGGGAGCACTAGACGAGTTTTCCAGTTGGCTCCAAATCCCGGCCGGCTGCCATAGAGGCCAATCGGTCTCATTAGTATACTGAAGGGCCCTCTGGGACAAGTCGAGCCAGCATGGTTGATGTTCATGCTGGTCTGCCAGGTTCCAGGAAGCATGTTGAATCAATGCTATCTAACAGACCGTGAGTTAATGACCGATATGCCAGATGTTGAGAAGGTAAGTGCCGTTGAAGGATTTAAATCCGAGAGTGATTATTTACTCGGTGATATAGGGACGGAACTTGGTGATGGCGAAGGCTTCTTTGGCAAGGGAAGTATTCAGCTTCTGAAGCATCATGGTACGTACCAGCAGGACGATCGAGATCTTCGCCAGACGAAGTCCGCCAAGAAGTTTTCTTTCATGGTTCGCAGTAAGATTCCCAGTGGGATTGTGACCAGCGACCAGTTATTAGCAGAACTCGACTTATGCGATGAGATTGGCAATACGACCCTTCGTATTACCTCGCGGCAGGGTTTGCAACTGCATGGTGTGGTGAAGTCTGATTTAGTGCAGACGATTGCCCGCATTAACGAAACCCAACTCACGACCCTGGGTGCTTGTGGAGATCTGTGCCGCAACGTGATGTGTTGCCCAGCTCCCTTTAAAACGCCTGTCCGTCTGCAAATGCAGGCCTTGGCACTGGAATTGGCCAGTCATTTTGCTCCCCGTACACCCGTCTATCATGATCTCTGGCTGACCGATGTGGCCAGTGGAGAGAAACGGCAAATGGCCACTTCTTCTCCAGCAAGCGCAACCGGAGCTCCCGGCGATAGCACCGAACCTATTTATGGAAAGCAGTATTTACCGAGGAAATTTAAGATCGGCATCGCTTTGCCGGAGGACAATTGCATTGATCTGTTTACCCATGACTTGGGTTTCATGGCAATTGTAGAGGGCCAAAAAATCGTCGGCTACAACGTGTTTGCTGGTGGTGGTCAGGGCGTCACGCCGGCAGCCAAGAAGACCTTTCCAGCACTGGGTCGCCCACTAGGGTTTGTCGAACCGGACCAGGTGATTCCGGTTGCCACGGCGGTGGTCGAAGTGCAACGCGATCATGGAAATCGGGTCGACCGCAAAGTCGCACGGTTGAAATACCTGATCCACAATTGGGGTATGGAAAAGTTTCGTGGCCAAGTTGAATCATATTATGGAAATCCGCTGGCAGACCCTCGAGACGCCACTGTGACAGGTCATGATGATCACTTGGGATGGTACGAGCAGGGTGATGGAAAGTGGTTCTACGGTCTCAACGTAGAAAATGGCCGCATCAAGGATACCGGATCCATCCGCCTGAAAACGGCCCTGCGAGAAATTTGCCGTGCCTACCAGCCTGGTATTCGTTTAACGGCTCATCAGAGCCTGTTGTTTTCCGATGTGGATCCGGAGCAGCGAGAGCCCATCGAAGATATTTTACGGCAGTGCAATGTTCCCTTGAGCGAAGACATCTCAGAAGCCCGCCGCTGGTCCATGGCATGTGTTGCCTGGCCAACCTGTGGCCTGTCGATCACCGAGAGCGAACGGGCCCTGCCGGGAATGTTAGACCAGTTGGAAGTTGAGTTGGAGCAGTTAGGGTTGTCAGCGGAGCAATTTACCGTTCGTATGACAGGATGTCCGAACGGTTGTGCCCGACCCTACAACTCGGACATTGGCCTGGTCGGTAAAGCGCGTGATAAATACACCATCTATGTGGGTGGTCGTCGGTTAGGAGACCAGCTCAGTTTTATCCACAAAGACCTCGTTCCGACCGAAGAAGTGGTTCCGTCCCTGGTGAGATTATTCTCTTATTTTAAGCAGGATCGTCAGCAAGACGAATCGTTCGGCGAATTCTGCATGCGCAAAGGGAACGATGACCTGTTGGCCCAGGTAGACGTAGCCAATTAGCCTGCTGCAGCCTGCTCTCGAACATTCTGCTCGTGCTCAGCGTCCTGAGTTGTCGGAGCTTTAACCTGCTTGCAGTCAGCCTTGGCAGGCCCTTACAATTGGGTTCTCACTACTCGCTCGTGGGATCTTGTTGAGAGGGAATTCAGAGATGATGACTAGTAGATCAAGCTCTCGCTTACTTTGCCGGTTCAGTGGCATTTGCTTGCTGATCATGGCGACTTTCTGGCTGCCAACATTGCAGGCTGAGATTGTAGTTCGTGAAGATGCGGATCAGATCCAGATCGAAACTCCTCACTTGCATGCTGCTATTCGCAAGAACGGATATGTCAGTGGTGTGGCGGCCGGTTCTTTCCTGGACAAGAAAACAGGGTTTCGCGATGTGGGTTTTGGATTGGACATTGCCGATTGGATCATGGAGCCGGGCAGTGATGAGAAGTATCGGGATGAGTTAAGTGAAGATTTGGTTTATCGATTCGGTAATCCGTATCACGGCGCTCGCCCCAAGCGGTGCATCGAGGGACCGCAGATCTGTACGAAAGCTCGTCAGCTGGATACGCGAATCATTCGCGGTCATGGTTTTGTTGCGGTCAAATTGGGATTCCAGTATCACAAGGCGGCACCGGGCCGTAACACGGGGTCGAAATGGACACAGACGCTCGTCTTTCTTGAAAACCAGCGGTACTTTATTTCCAGCCACCGGATTGATGCCCGCAATGAAAGTGAGGCGATGTTTGTACGAATTGATATGCCTGGTCATATTAAGCATCAACGTGGAGATACGTTTAGCGAGATTTACTTGAGTTACCTTGGAAAACAGGGACGAATTTCCTCGCAGCAGTTCATAGAGAATTTTGCTCCAGACAAAAAATTCAATTATCGACGTGACCTGGGTCTTAAGCCGCAACGCTTTATTCGTGCTTACCATATTCGCGATCCCAAGAGTGGCGCCGCTGGGCCATGGCTGGCCGGTATGACACTCGATCCGACAGCGGTGCATGAAGCATGGTGTCACCAGCGCGGATACGTGTGTCTGATCGAGGAATTTGGCGGCCGCCCGATCAAGCCGGGTGAAGTGTTCGGGGCAGCTTTTGTGGTGGGATTTTTTGACTCGATTGGAGAGATGGAAAAGGTCTACGATAAGTATCGTGATTTCAATCGGCTCAGTCTCGATGCCCAAGGATGGAAATTGCGACGCTGGAAATAGCAGTTAGAATGAAATAAGGTTGACGTTAGCGGGTTCCGTCGTCAACAAGGAAACAACCATGAGTTCATCATCACTACCAGACAAGAATCAGGAAGAACTTGGCAGCTTTGTCGTTGTCGAGACGGCACTTTACGATCCGACGTTTGTTAATTCGCGTCGTGAAGCCATCGTTATCTTTGGCAGCTGGGTTGTGGCACTGATTTGGGCCGTGCCTTACTGTTACCTGAACGGTTACAACGTGGCCGATCCCGAGAATATTAAAACCGTGTTGGGCATTCCTGCCTGGCTTTTCTGGGGAATTGCAGCTCCCTGGGTTGTGGCGAACCTGTTCACCACCTGGTTTTGTTTTGCCTACATGAAAGATGATGACCTGGGTGTGAATCCCGACGAAGAGGTAGAAACTGACAGCCAGCAAGAGGAAGGCGAAGATGAGGAGGGCAACGAATGACCAACATCATGCTGTTCGCCGCGGGTTCCTCCAACGCAGCCCTCTGGACCTTTCTGATCTACATGCTGGCGGTTTTTAGCCTGGCGGCATTTTCCAACAAGTTGCTCAAGGGAAAGAACTTTCTCAGTGAGTATTTCCTGGGCAGCCGTGGCCTGGGCGTCTGGGCTTTCGCCCTGACCTTCGCGGCGACAAGTGCCTCGGGAGGCAGTTTTACCGGCTTTCCCTCGAAGATTTATACCCATGGCTGGGTACTGGGGCTCTGGATTGGCAGTTACATCGTGGTCCCCATTTGTGCGATGGGACTGCTTGGTAAACGAATTAACCAGGTTGCCCGTATTTCTTCCGCGATCACGGTGCCCGACATCTTGCGAGATCGATTTCGCTCTGTTTCCTTCGGGCTCATTGCCGTCTCTTTGATCATCTTTTTCATGTCTTTTAACCTGGTGGCCCAGTTCAAGTCGGGTAGCCTGATCCTCAAAACGCTCGTTCTAGATGTGACGGTTTTCCAGGATGCCAGTACGGCGGTAAGCGGCTGGATCCAGGGGGTCAGTTTTTTCGAGGGTGTTGATGCTGGCTATTTGATTTGCCTGCTGATCTTTGGTGTCGCTGTCATTATCTACACGACCTACGGTGGCTTCCATGCGGTTGTTTGGACCGACGTGATGCAAGGTATCGTGATGGTCATTGGCGTGCTGATCATGCTGCCACTCGCCTTGATGCTCGTTGGCAAGGATGCGCCGGAGGGAACCGGGGCACTCCAGTATGCAACCGAGCAGATGATCGACATGGTGCCACCGGAAAAGGGAACGGCAACGATCCATCGTGCGAACCAGGAAGAAACGAGGGTTGTCATCAGGCAGGGTGACTGGCTGACACTGTCAGCAGAGCCAGTCCGACTGTTTCGGGTGACCAAGGAGAAAGAGATCGCGGCCAATAGCGCAACTGTTACAGCAGTTCCGGTCCTGGAGATCATGACTCCGGGTGATATCAAACGAGTTCTTGAAAATAAAGATACTTCGATTCGGTCAGATCTTCGGATTGACCCCCAGAGCCTCGAGATGATCGCTTACATGTACGGCGGTGAGGAGGATCGCAACGGCAACGGAAAACTCGATAAAGGAGAAGACCGCAACAAGAATGGCAAGCTGGATCATCCCCAGAAGGGGCTTTACGTTACTGGACCGGGACCAGATCCAAACCAGATGAACGGGTTTCTGCCCTTGAGCCTTGCCTTCTCCTTCTTCTTTATGTGGGCAATTTCTGGTTCAGGCCAGCCTAGCAGTATGGTCCGGTTGATGGCCTTTAAAGACGCGATGACGTTGCGACGGTCGATTTTTACCGTAGCGATCTATTACTCGATGATCTACTTTCCGCTCGTGATCATCTTCTGCTGTGCCCGCATCCTGTTGCCCGGCATGGAGAATGAGCCGGATCGGATCATGCCAGCGATGGCAGTTTTCCTCACTGAAAATATCGGCCTTGGCTGGCTGGCGGGCCTGCTGGTGGCAGCGCCGTTTGCGGCCGTGATGTCGACCGTGGACAGTTTCCTGCTCATGATCAGTTCGTCGCTGGTACGGGATATTTACCAGCGGAATATCGATCCCAAGGTGAAAGAAAAAACCATCAAGATCCTGAGTTACGTTTTCACTTTGATCGTGGGGGTTGGTGCGATGCTGGGGGCAGTCAATCCTCCCCAGTTCTTGCAAGACATTATTGTCTATACGGGAAGCGGCCTGGCAGCCGCCTTCCTGGGACCGATGGTCTTCGCACTCTATTGGCCACGCTCGAATGCCGGTGGCAGCATCGCTGGAATGCTGGCTGGTTTTGCGGCGCACCTTTCCATGTATTGCGGTGGGATCCTGGCCAATGACAGCTTTTTCCAACCCTATCGCTTGTTTAATTTTGATCCCATCATTATCGGTTTAGTGACCTCTTTTACAGTCACTTACGTGGCAACTCTGCTAACCGAACCACCCCCTGAGGATCTGGTGAAAAAATATTTTTACAAAACAAAGGAATCATAAACAGACATGCTCATTTTTGACGCCCATCTGGACATTTCGATGAATGCGGTTGAATGGAACCGTGATCTTACCCAATCCATTGATCATGTACGTGATCGTGAAATGGGGATGCTTGATCAATTGGATCGAGGAAAGGGAATTCTCACGCTTGATGAGATGCGCAAAGGTGAGATGGGACTTTGCATTGCTACGCAAATCGGACGCTACGTGGCTCCCGATAACCCGCGGCCCGGATGGAATAGCCCGGAAATCGCCTGGTCGATCACGCAATCATAACTTGCCTGGTACCGCGTGATGGAAGAGCAGGGCCAGATGCTGCAGATCACGAGTGCTGAGCAGCTCAACGCCCACGCCGAGTTGTGGCAGACGACCGATGACAAGAGCGAACTTCCCATTGGCTATGTGCTAAGCCTGGAAGGAGCAGATTCGATCATTACCCCGGCCTACTTGGAACGGGCCTATGAATATGGTCTGCGAGCCATTGGCCCTGCCCATTACGGTCCAGGACGCTATGCACCGGGAACGGGATCGGAGGGTGGCCTGGAAGCCCCGGCCCGCGAACTGCTGGAAGAAATGGAACGTCTGGGTATCGCCATGGACTGTACCCATTTGACCGACGAGTCGTTCTGGGAAGCCCTGGAAATATACTCCGGGCCGGTTTGGGCCAGTCATAATAACTGTCGTGCCCTCGTCCCACACCAGCGACAGTTTAGCGATGAGCAGCTCAAGGCATTGATTGAGCGAAAGGCGATCATCGGGATGGCCTTTGATGCCTGGATGATGCACCCGGGATGGCAACGTGGCATCACCCAACCCTATACGGCGGGTGTTAACCTGGCCAGAATCGTTGAGCACGTCGATCACATCTGCCAGTTGGCTGGGAATACCCAGCACGTGGGGATCGGTTCAGATTTGGATGGGGGATATGGTCGTGAACAGTGTCCCTACGACATGGAGACCATTGCAGATCTGCAGTCGCTGGTCGGTATTCTCGCCCAACGGGGCTATAGCCCGGAAGATATTGAAGCGATCATGCACGGCAACTGGATTCGTCGTCTGAACGAAATTTGGAGCTAGTGATCAATGCAACTCGTTAAGTATCAAGTAGCCGACACGGTAGCAGTTGGTATCCAGGAGCAGGACCAGATCGTGCCGCTGGATCTTGCCGGGAATGTTGCCAGCTTGCAGGACATCCTCGAGAGTGAGGATCCGGCTGCCACAGCTGAGTCTTTGAGAACCGATGGCAGCCTCGCGGCTGACTCGGTGACACTGCTGGCACCGATTGATCAGCAGGAAGTATGGGCTGCAGGAGTGACTTACAAACGCAGCCAAACGGCTCGCATGGAAGAATCCGAAACGTCAGCATCCTGTTACGACCGCGTCTACGAATCACCACGGCCAGAACTTTTTCTTAAGGCGACACCCCACCGT
>JAYGDG010000070.1:0-3092 GCA_046583015.1 Pirellulaceae bacterium
TGCCGAGCAAATAATGCAGAAAATTGAGTCGCATCAAAACTCAGCGCGACCCCTTGGCAAAGCTGGTTGATCACCCTCGACCAGTCTTTGCTGGCAACTCTAAGCCAGATCCCGGTCCTCAAACATGACCAATGCCAGCAGTAGGGCAATCACCGTATAGATGAGGCAATAGACAAACGCCCAGGCCAGGTATGCCAAGGGCACACCCACTCCGGCCGCCACGGCCGCCTGGATATTAAAATGATCCAGGTTCGGAAAGACCGTCGCTATCAACTGGCCGAAAAAGCCAACGATCGGGAAGCTCCCCATCGAACTCTGCACGATCATCGGCGTCAGGTGCCCGAGGGAATAGATCGAGAGGCAGATCGTAAAATTGGCCAAGAGGGGCAAACGCGTCGAGATTGCTACGCTCAGGGCGGCCAACACCAGTGTTTCCATGAAGGCCAGCACGAGGCCTGGCACCACGTGCATCATTTCCTGGAAGCAAACCTGCCAGGGCGGATTCGCTGTCGTATTTTCCTTGGCGTCAAAAATTGGCTTGTAAGCCACGACCAGCAGGAACACCACGCCCAGCACAATGAACATCAGGCAAACCGTCCAGGCTATTCCAACAAACTTACCCATCACAAACGAACGCCGCGTCAACGGCTTGGAGAGTACCGTCAATGCCGTGCGACCCTCGATCTCTTCGGAAACTGAAGTACTTGCTGACCATAAAGCCAGCAAAATACTCAACACCATGATGAGCGTCAGGCCCGTGTCCTTGAGCATCTTGATGTCTTCACCAAACGTGTTGTAGGGAATCCAAATAAAGAGAATTAGAGACAGCGCACCAATACCCAGCAGCATCGAGAACAAGGGCTGAGCCACTTCTGACTTGTAGGTCGAAAGCGCAACGGCTGAAAGTCGCGGAAAAGCAACTCGCTGAACAATGTAAATCAGCATCAAGAGCACCAGGCAAGCGGCAGTCCAGGGAACAACCCACACCTGGGGATAGACGAGCATCGTACGGACGGTCGCCGATACCTTCGCCGGCGAGTCACCCAGATTTCCAAAATAGAGTGACTCTACGATCTGTCCCGATTCCGACCCTGTCAACAGGCCCGCCAGTGGCACTTGATAGTCTTCGTCTGGCAACACTTCTATCGATTGCCCATAAGATTCTGCTGTCGCCAGGTCTCGCGTAACCGTTAATCGCTGGTCAGTACGAATCACCAGTGTGGCGATCTCATTGACTCGAAAATCAACAGAGCGCTGCTGTAATTTAGGATTCTCCGCGTCAAGCTCGCCGCTGTCCAAGGTAAACTCAAACGTCTCTGTCCCGACAGCGGTGACGCGACCGAGCGTCTTGAGGATCGCCAGCGGATTTTCCGTGGCAAAAAATCCCATAAAACCAAAACCTGCCAGGAAGGTAGACGTCACCAAGACCGGCCATAAAACACCTTCCGCGAGCGCCAGTGGCATCTCGGCCACCGTTCGTCGCCAGACCAGCATTACTACACCAAAAACACCCAACCAGAGAAAGATCATGGCGGGCAGCGCCAAGCTGACCAGGCTACCAAGGGCCGCCAACGCGTTACCGCCCCCAGCTTCCGTCAGGGCACTCCAACGAGTTATGCCCAGCAAGACTGTCCCGGCACCACCGGCAACAAGCGTGATAATCGTCGTCCAACGAAGCGCTCGGCGTCTGTCATCTGCCAGTCTTCCGAGAAACCCAATACGGGAGAGAATCGCCGCCGCCGCCCAGATAAACAGGAACAATAAGAGCCCTAGAAAGACTCCCACTCCCAGCAACCACAACGGTGTCAGCCAGCTAACCAGCTTAGGAGGCATCGCTACCAATAGCGGTAAATGATTCATGGTTCCTCTTTAATCTCTTGCAACCAAGTCGTCGCGCAAACAACTTCTTCCTACGGTTCCCCTACAACCTTGGTTCGTCGATATAACTCAGTTAACTGAAATGTTTTACATGCGAATAGAAAAACCCTTGAACTCGCCGGTCGCCGTGTGAGACTCTTGCCTCTCCCGGATGATCGCTGGCCCCATCCCGGAACGAACTTGCTCCAACAAATCGTCAATATCCACCTTAATTCCCTCCGCAATCAATTCAACGCAACCATCAGGCAAGTTCCGGACATATCCCGTTACCGGTAAACGTTCCGCAATCGTAGATACCCGATATCGGAACCCGACTCCCTGCACGCGACCCTCGTACACCTGACGCAATCGCTGGTAAGGAGCCGACTCATTCACTTAACATTCTCCTGAATCACTACAATTGCTGAAAGAAATCAGGGTCGTCGGGACCTAGTATAAGCCCCAACCGCCAGAAGCACCATATTTGGCCAGTTCCAGACCCCCTGGCGCCCGCAGCTGAACTTGACCCGGAAGTGGAGATTCCCTATTGTCGGCCCGCTATGAAATTGGTTTTCTTCCCATTGCAGGCGATCCTCTTAAGCTGGCTACTAACGGTTAGCCCGGTCCGGGGCCAAGCCCCCTTAACCGGTCCCACTCCTGGCATCCTGGCCTTGCGCAATGGTCAGGTTATTTCAGGAAAAGTACTCCGCGACGGCGACCGCTACGTGGTGACCCTCGGCGAATCTGCCTTCGTTCGAATCCCTGTCACCTCCGTTGAGTTTTACGGGGATAACCTGCGGCAAGTCTATCGGCTAAAGAAAGCCTCGCTCGTTGCTGACGATATCGGCGGACAATTGCGTCTGGTGCAGTGGTGCCTCGGCCAGGGACTCCTCGTGGAGGCCGAACGCTTACTGGAACAGACTGCGCCTCAGCCCAATCTGCCTCAGTGGTCGGACCTGCAACGGCGACTCACGCTGGCCAAGAGGCCAGCCGTGGCAACCTCCAGCCGTCAGGCCAGACCATCTGCTGCCGCGCCACAACCAGACCCCGAGCAGATTCTGGAACACATCTCTAGCCACACCATTCAGGAATTCACCAGTTTTGTGCAGCCCTTGCTGCTGAATCGTTGCGGCACAACTACCTGTCATGGCGCGCATTCAAAGAATGTTCTCAAGCTCATCAAGCCTTCTCGTGGACGTGCCATCCCAACTCGCTACACGCAGCGCAATCTCTAC
>JAYGDG010000139.1:0-7177 GCA_046583015.1 Pirellulaceae bacterium
ATGTGCGAACCAGTCAGGATGGCAAGCTGTTCTTGCTCCATGATGCGACCCTTGATCGTACGACTAACGGAAAAGGAACGGCTGCCGAGTTAACGCTGGCGAAACTTAAACAACTGGATGCCGGATCGTGGTTTGACCCCAAATACCGTGACCAGCGAATCCCGGCCCTCTCTGAAGCGCTTATCTTGTGTCGCGGCAAAATCGACGTGCTACTTGATTTAAAAGAACAGGGTGAAGCGTATGCAAAGCAAGTCGCGGGAGAAGTGCAGAAATTTGGTGATCCCAAGAAAACGATTGTAGGCGTTCGCAGCGTGGAGCAGGCAAAACTGTTTCGTCGCCTGTTGCCCGAAGCTCGGCAACTAGGTTTGATTCCTGATCCACAGGCGATTGACTCGTTTTCACAGGCAGGTGTCGAAATGATTCGCCTCTGGCCTCGCTGGCTGGAAGACAAAACACTGGTACCACAAGTGAAGAAGGCTGGTGTCAAGCTGCATCTCAATGGCACCACCGGTGTAAGTGAGGAAGTGTTGCAACTGCTGCCCTATCAGCCGGACTCAATTTCTTCCGATGATCCTGGCAAGTTGATTCGCACCTTGCAGCGAATTGGCAGTTCTGAGCAGTAAAGGAAGGTTTCGGTCCGCGCAGAAAAGAACGGACCTGACTGGTACAATAAACGACGACGTAAAGTTTGTTACCGATTTGATTCAGAATGGTGAAAAGATGAAAGAAAAACAACTGTCCCGGCGGCGATTTTTGGCTAACACAGGAACGACCGCGATCGCGACAGGCGGACTGGCAATGGCTCAAACAAGTGCTGCTTCAGCCAGCCGGGTGGCTGGTAGTAACGAACGGTTGCGGATCGGTTTTATCGGTGTTGGCAGTCGGGGTTTTGGGGCTCACGTCAAATCACTTAACGCGCTGCATGCCGAAGGTGCCAAGATTGATCTGGTAGCCGCCTGCGATGTCTACAGCTTGCATCGGGAACGGGCGGCGGACGCGATCAAGAAGAACACCGGTACGAAACCACAGACCTACGTTGACTACGAAGAGATGCTGGATCGTGAAAAACTGGACGCTGTTTGCATCGGTACTCCGGACCACTGGCACGCCAAGCAGACCATCAATGCCTTGAACGGTGGCCATCATGTCTACTGCGAAAAGCCCATGACTAAGCAGGTTGAAGAAGCGATCGATGTGATGCTGACCTGGAAGAAGACCGGTAAGATTATGCAGGTAGGAGTGCAGTCAACCAGCCTCCCGCTCTGGACAAAGGTGCAAGAATTGCTTCAGCAAGGGCAGCTTGGCAAAGTGCTGATGTACCAAACGGAGATGTTCCGTAACAGCGCAATGGGCCAGTGGCGTTATTACGCTTTGGACAAGAACATGACGCCTCAGACGATTGACTGGCAACGGTGGCTAGGGGTTAAAGAAGGCCTGGCTGAAGATGCTCCGTTTGATCGCGCCGTCTATCGTCAGTGGCGACGGTTCTGGCCTTTTGGTTCTGGCATGTTTACCGATTTATTCGTCCATCGAACTACCTCGATGCTAAAGGCAACGGGCCTTCGATTTCCCGGTCGCGTGGTCGGAGCTGGTGGTATTTACATGGAATACGATGGTCGCGATGTACCCGACGTGGCGACGGTTGTTGCAGACTTCAAGGAAGGAGTCCAGGGTACCGTTACTGCGACGATGGCCTGTCAAAATACACCGATCCAACAACTAATCCGTGGTCACCACGGCAGCTTTGTCTTTGGGACCGGTGAGAAATTCAGCGGCTTTGATTTCATTCCCGAGCGACCGCAAGTCACGCGCAATAGTAAGCTTAAACAACAACGCATCGAGGTCGAGCCGATCGTCAAGAATACGACCTTAACACATTTTCGTAATTGGCTGGCAGCCATTGAAAGCGGTGATCAGGAGCAATGTAACAATCCTCCTGATCTGGGCGCCGCTGCCATTACGCTGGTTAATCTTGGCGCACGTAGTTACCGCCAGGGAAAGGCGTATTTCTTCGATGACCAAAAACTGGAAATCTCGGAAGCGGATGCCAGTTGGGCAGCTGGTTGGGAAGCCAAGTCAAAACAACGAGGCAAACCAGGACACGTAGCGGGCTGGAAAGCAGGTGATCATGGAAGCATCCTGGAAGAACCCGACTATATGTCACTGGCTGGACCATGGATTGACGGAAAGCCGCCTGCACGTAAAGGTGGTTAGTGATCGCTCGTTACGTGAGATGATTGTTTAGGGATTTCTAGTTTCTTTGCCGGAGCTGTTTCATGCGAGGTACGCTGCTGATTATTGCCGGCATCCTCCTACTTGTGGTAGGTGTTGTCTACTGGAAGTATTACCTCGCCGGCGAAAACGTCCTCTCCCCAGAAGAGCTGGCTCAGCAGGCATTGTCGGCCGCGACTGCCGAAGAAAAAGAAGCCGCGGCGGTAAAACTAAGCCAAGCCGGGCAAGCGGGTATCGAAGAAATGCGGCAAGTGTACCAGCAGAGTGACGTGGCTGAGGTGCGAGCGGCTTGTGTTAAAGGACTGGGAGTTTTGCGAGACTACGACAGTATGGATGTGTTTTTCAAAAGCCTTGAAGATGAATCAGCACTGGTGCGAGGAAGGGCCGGAGTTGCCATGATTCGGATGCTGGGACGAGATTACCGGTTTCGTGCCAACGGTTCACCGGCAGAACGAGCTCAATCAATCGCCGGCATGAAAAAGGCTTGGGAAGAAATGGAACCGGATCTGGAACTTATCAAAGAGAACATGCAGAACAAAGGCAAGCAGAATCAGCAGGGAGAGTAAGGGGGTTACCGGTAATTTTTCGGGAAAATAGGGTGAGTTGTATCGGGATCGCACGAGTCTGGACGTATATTGTGGAATAAGTGAGAATAAGTATTGATCTGCCTGGTAGCTTGAAATACAGGAAACAAGGGACATTTGCTCTCACGATGAACAAAGCCGGTAATGGTTGTGTTAAAATAAAAGTCTCTTGTCTTCCAGGTCAAAAAGGTGGTCTTAACCTTAGGGGATAGTCTCATGCCGAGTCGTAAACGACAAGGATTTACATTAATTGAGCTGATCATTGTGATTGCAATTATCGGTTTGCTCCTTTCGTTGATGTTTCCAGCAGTCCAGGCCATGCGCGAGGCTGCTCGCCGACTGCAATGTGTAAATAATTTGCATCATCTAGGGACGGCCTACCAGTCGCTGGCAACCCGGAACCCGCAAGAACCAGCGCTGGCCAACCCTGTGATCTGGGTGAGCAAGCTCAAAGCAGAAGTTGAAAATTCTGATGAGATTTTACTCTGTCCCAACGACTTGAACCCGAATGCTACACCGCTGCCGGAACTCGTTTTTCATGTACGCAATAATGGTTATAACGTTCCCTTTGATCCCACGGGACCTCGCTGCCGTGTGAGCCAATGGGTCCACAAGCGGTATCCCCTTGCCCAGTATCCTGGACGATTCGGTTTGGAGTTCGAGGATTGGAGTGACTGGGAGTTTAGTGACTGTCGAGTCCTACTGGAGCCGATCGGGGGACAGATTGAACAGTTACCGAGTGGTCAATTGCGTGTTATGGCAGGTGCACTGAGAGTAACGTCGGTTGACAAGCATGCTGGTTTCACGCATGACCTCTACGGCCCCAATGATATCCCCCTGATCTTGGACTTTAAGCCGAAAAAGTCAATAGTTGTACCGACGCAAAAAACCAGTTATGGCATCAACAGTCATGTGCACCAGATGGATGCTCCCGATTCCACGAAGATCCTGCTCGTGGAATACAAGAAGTATATTGCCTACGTGGTTGGGGAAGATGCGACGGATATCTGGTATGACCAGCGCGCTTTACGGCATCGCGGTGCGATGAACGTCCTATTCCTGGATGGGCATGTAGAAACTCGCATGCCAAGCGATATTGATCCCGACGTGACGGGACATCAGGAATGCTCTGGCGGCCAAAGAAGTACAAACGCTAACCAAGTAGTACCGCCTAGGAACGATTCTTCTTGTTACGTTTCAGTAACGAAAACGGCCATCCCCATAGCTTCTTGGTGCTAGCCGGCGCGAATACTGACCGTGACGAACGTGCGCCAACCATCACGAGAAATCCGAAAAAGATGGTAAGAATACCCATCAAGGTAATTGCTGTTAGCTGCCGTTGCTGGTCAGTAAGCGGGTCTTCGCCCCGTTCCCCGAGCCAGTAATCCCACAGGCTGTGGATGGCAATACTCGTGCCCAGGCAGACCAGGAAAATAACTGGCCATACACGCCAGCGCTTTGAGAAACGGGCTAAGCCTAACCCAAATCCTCCCACCCCGCCAAACAAGAGATGCAAGAACAGCCTCACGGGGGTTTCGCCGAGAGTGTCCAGGCGCAAGTTGGCACCGTTCAGGCCCAAGTAAAACAGAGATTCATTGAGACCAAATCCTAGACCGACAAAAGCACCGTAAATCAATCCGTCCATGGGATCGTTAAAATGCCGACTCCCGATAATTGCGATAACGGCGACTGCCAGTAATTTAATCAGTTCTTCACAAACTCCGACGACCAGCGCCTGCTTTTCAAGCGGGTAATCACCTTTGAAGAATGAGTCAAATTGATGGAGTAGATAGTCTTCAAAATTGCCAATTGCAACACATGCCAGCATGCCAAGCGCCAGCGCCAGGACCAGCATGTACCATGGTTCCTTATCGTACATATCGTACCGATAAACCATCAGGATCAAGATAATGGCACAAAGCGCTAAGCATCCGTAAACAAGCATCGTTACCGTTTCGTTGTTAGGGTCCCCCGGCTTGTGTAAGCGATCCTGTCGCGGCGGTTCATGGGGTGTCCATCACCGCACCGCAATCGTCACTAGCATCAGCCAGGCATTGGTCTCGCCGACTACGAATGTCGACGAGGATCAATCTCTAATCGGAGCTAATATCATACGCAGTTAGAGACTGCTGGTCACGTATGTATAGCGTTTCACCGGCAATAGAAGCGTGGGCCCAACTTGGACGTCCATGGCTGGGGATCTTGAATCGACCATGTTCCCGGTATTCTTCGGGAGTTGCTTCGGCAAGGGCCACTTGGTGGTTTTCACCTAGCAGGTAAAGCATGCCATCTGCGTAGATCAAGGAACCCTTGCCAACACTGCGGTCCCGCCAGGCAATTTTTCCCGTCAAAAACTCCATGCATATCAAACCGCCACTGCCAAAGCCATACATGTGGTCGCCCACTTTGACGATGCCACCGTGGTGATTAGCCATCCGCTTCTCAAAATAAATCTCTTCCGAGGCTTGCTTGCCATCGATGGTATTAATCCGCGCCAAGCCCCCCCCCGCACCGTAAGAACTGGAGGCAAAAATATGATTTCCATCAATGATGGGTGTCGCACAATTGGCGGTGCCGTTGTTGGCATTGCTGTAAGACCAGAGCAATTCGCCAGAACTTAAACGAACACCAAAAACGTTACTGCGAGCAAATTGAACAATCTGACGGACGCCGCCAATGGTCGCAGAAACGGGTGAAGCATAGTGGGCTCCCTGGGTGACTCCCATGGTTTGCCATTTCAGCTTGCCAGTGTATTTATTCAAGGCAACCATCGTCCCCTGCTTGCCCCCAGGCGTTACTACCAACAGGTCATCTTCCAGCAACGGTGACTCGCTATAACCCCAGCCTGGTCGACCGCCACCGAATGCTTTGCTGAGATTCACGTGCCAGGTTGTCTTACCAGTGGCAGCGTCGAGACAACTGACATCCCCGTTGCCCCCCTCGATGAAAACAGAGTTGCCTTCAATTGTCGGTGTGCCCCGGGGACCATTACCCATGCCGTTACGATAGCCACCGTAAATACTGCTCAATTCTGCGGCAGTTAAGTTGCCATCACGGAATGGATGGTGTTTTGCATAATAAGCGGCCAGCTCTTCTGGAGTGATCTTTCCGTCCAGACCTGATTCATGTTTCACCAGGTACTTGGTGATCTCTTCCCGGGTCAGTTGCTGGTCCCCCTTTTTTTGACCTTCAGGTGGAATGTCGGCACGGCCAAACGGTCGATCAAGTGCCGTGCGTCGTGACTCGTCCCGTGATATCTGCTGGTCTCCATCCTTGTCCAGTTCCTTTAACAAGCTGACAGCCCGCCCGCTGGCAACGGTTTCGGGGTCGACATCTTCGCTGCGCGTGTCCACGTTGGTGAAGCGATCAATGCGGGCAGCATTTCCTTCGGCAAACGATAAACTCTTGTCACCGTTGGTATCCACGAGACTAAACAGCCCTGCGGCACGATCGGTGGCAAACTCGCTAGCGGTTTGGTTTTCGTTTTTCAGCGGGAGATCATAGTCATTAAATTTCCAGCCGAAGCCCTTCAAGGCTTCCAGTTCATTGATAACGCCGTTCTTGTCGGTATCAAGCCGCTGTAATTCTTTCTCAAGACGACTGGCCAATAGTGCAGCCAGGGGACCCGGTTGCACAGCCCAGACAACACTACCGTCCTTGGTATCCAAACAAATAGCATGTTCTACGCCCTTAAGGTCGCCTTGAGTGTAAATGCGGTTGCCAACAATCGAAACCGACGAGTAACCAACGCCCACCCGATCCACCTGCCAGCGTACCGCGGGTCCGTCGCTTGGCCATTTTTTCAAGAGCCCCGTGGAGGTGGCCTGTCCGTTGCGATTGGGGCCTCCCCATTGTGGCCAGTCGCCAGCATCCGCATGAGCAGCAGGCAGGGTCAAAAGAAGAATTGACAGTTGCAGGTAAACGAGCGGTCGGTTGAAACGGGTATGCATCGAAACCATCCTTAACAACGGTGGGATAAATTCGCAATGAACCCAATCCTGGCGTCCATCGCAGGGTAAGTGACAGTTATTGTGGAATAACTGCGCTCACAAATCAAGCAACCAAGGCAGAGAGCAAGACAAGCCGGAGAAGACCGGTAAATTAGGCTTGGCAAAAAATAAAGACGGGGAGCTCCCGGCGTCTTAATCCGCCAGCGACTCATGCACGCCAGAAGTTTCTGTGGAGACCGCTTCTGTTTCCTGGGACGACTGTCGCTCAGACTCCGTGCGCTGTAAGTAAATGCTAATTCCAGTTCCGATAATCGCCACCAGCATCGTGCTATAAATAGCCGCTCGCTGCGCAAACAAGAACGCAATCACATTAGCCTGACGATAACGGACGTTGAATCCGTACATCATCAG
>JAYGDG010000159.1:0-2341 GCA_046583015.1 Pirellulaceae bacterium
TCCCTTGTACGGGGCAATGTCCCTGGGCAGGGCATGCATCGGCCAGTGGGCTGCCGTGTAGGCGACGTAAAGGAAAAAGGGTTTGTCGGGAGATTCCTGCGTGTGCTCTTGAAGAAACGTGACCGCGTTGTCACTGATCGCGTCGGTGTAGTAATAGGTCTCGGGTTTGTATGCCGGGTCGTTGTCCGGGGTGATAAACGTGTTGGCTCGGCAGAGCGTGGCGGGGTCGTAGAAACTGCCCGCGCCGATAATCGTGCCATAGAATTTCTCAAAACCCCGCTGCATCGGCCAGTTGTCTTTTGGACCCTCGGGACGGGTAAATCGAGTCACGTGCCATTTGCCACTCATGTAGGACCGGTAGCCGGCGGTTCCCAGTGCCTCGGCAATCGAGACCACGTTGCGTCCCAGTTCGCCCTGGTAACCGGGCAGGTTCTTGTTGCCCGTCATCAAACCAATGCCCGCCTGGTGTTGATACACGCCTGTCAACAACGAGGCACGAGTCGGGCAACAGCGTGCGGTGTTGTAGAACTGAGTGAAGCGAAGCCCGTTTTCTGCAAGGCCGTCAAGGGTCGGGGTGTTAATCTCCCCGCCGTAACAACCAAGGTCCGAATACCCCATGTCATCGGACATGATCAAGACGATGTTGGGTTGTGACTTGCTGCCCGCCGCCATCAGCTGGCTCGCCAGTGAAAGCACGAGGATCGCGGAAAGGATGACGCATAGTTCCTGGGTACGTTTCATTTTTCCTGGCCTGGTAGGGGTTGGGTGTGGGTGAATCGTTGACTCGCTTGCCATTCTCACTCCTGTGGATCTCCGGGTGCTGGACTGAGGGCCTTGGGGGGTTTGGCTTGCGCGTCGGCCGATGCCGGCGCCTGGGGAGAGTCCGGCTTGAAAAGCGACTCGACGTAGTGGACCAGCGCCCAGCGGTCCTGCTGCGGCAGGATGCGGTAGCTTGGCATCGGGCCAATCGAGGGGCCATCAGAGATAATACGGAACAGGTCACTCTTGGCCGCCCCGCTGCGAAAGACCCGGTTGGTCAGGTTTCGCGAGTTCTGGATTGGCCGATTCATTTCGTCGTTCCAGTTGTCAAACGTGCCCTCCCATCGGGCCAGTCCGACCGGCCGTGGTTTCTTCCCCTGGTGACAGCTGACGCAGGCTTGTTCGATGAAGAGAATCCGCCCGCGGGTGACCGTCTCGATCGTCACCTCCGGCTCCTCTCCCATCTCCAGCGGCTCGGACTTTCGGCCACCGAAATCGGGATCGAAACGGTTGATCACCACCTCGTCAAAGTCGTCGTAGAAATTACCCAGGCTCTTGATAAAGACCACTAGTGACCAGCGGTCCTGCTCCTCGAGATGGCCAAATGGCGGCATGGAGGATCCGTACAGCCCGCGGGTGAGCGTGCGGAACAGATCGCTGTCAGTCGGGACTGCACCGTACTCGGTCGAGCGGCTCTTGAATTTTGCGTAGTTAAAGTTGCGAGGGTAGTTGCCAGAGTACCACTGCCGGGTGGCGGACCCGTTTCCGCGGCCGTACGGCCCATGGCAACCGGCACAGTTCTGCTGGAATAGTGCCAGGCCCCGCTCCAACGTGGGCAGGTCGACATAGAGGGCAAAGATCCCCTCCGGGTCGACCTCGAAAAAGGGACTGTGCATCTCGATGCGAATATCGTCAGGAACCGCAGTGCTGGTGCGAAACACCTGTTCGGCGTGGTCTCGGGCTTCACGATCAAGGAACAGCGAGCCGAGAGAATCGGCGGATGCCTGCTTGAGCCGGGCGAGAAACGTGTTGAAGTCCGCGGTGATCTTCTCCGGCGGCTGCGGGACCGGTGGGTCGTTCTCCAGGGCAGGGCGATACGGCGTTGCCGGCGGGGGTGGGCTAGCCGCGTGGCTGCTACTCTTGTCGCTGGACCCGGGCGGGGCAAGGTGCATCCCGATGGAGACTGCAAGCAGCAGGGAGGTGATCACCAACAAGGGAATAGCGAGCGTGCGCATGAGAGAACCTGCCTCGCGCTGGCAGAGTGGCCTGACCGTGTGTTCGCCAGGGTCACTCGGTTTTTTCTTTGAATGTAAATCCATTACCTCTAAAAAAGATAGTATATTCATAACCTTTTTTTTCACGATTCATAATATACTTAATCATTGAATTTGTTAATGTTTCACCAATAACAACACCAACTTCAGCAGAAGATCGCTGAGCAGCAACTGTCGCTGCATTTCCTACGGCAGATTCAGAGCCTTGTTCGTACCCTAGAACTTGACCATTCGCTGTATCTACCATTTTAACCACTAAATTTGAAGTTGTCCCATGAGAAATTTTCCCTTGCCAAACTTCTTCTCCA
>JAYGDG010000176.1:0-7491 GCA_046583015.1 Pirellulaceae bacterium
CCCTACCCGGGAAAGGTAACAATCCTCGGCTACCGTGACAAAGAAACGGACGAACAGGGGGATGGGCTCGCGCCACAGGATTACCGACTTAGCCATTACGCGAATTTCGAGACCACCTTGGAGGTTCAGCGGCCCTTTGCCTACCTAATGGGATCAGACCACGGTCGCGTGGCGCAACGACTACTCTGGCACGGTGTTGAATTACACCAGCTTACGGAAAAGCAAGACGTTACCCTCGACCAATCCCTTGTCACCAAAATTGACAAGGCCAAGTCCACGTTTCAGGGTCATCGAACCACGTCGCTTGAAGTAACACGGGAATCTTCCACGCAGACCATCCCGGCTGGAACATATATTATTTACACCGGGCAGCCCCTTGCTCACTTGATCACCTACCTGCTCGAACCCCGTTCTGACGACGGTTTCACAACGTGGAATTTCTTTGACCACGCGATACAAACTGGAAAAGCCCACCCCGTATCAAGAATTTCCCGCGCTATTGACCTGAGCGACAGGCTGGTAGAAACAATTCGTCCCTCGGCGAAATTGACCCTCGATCAGATATATGGGCCCAGGGGCCGAATATCCTTTGGAGGCTCGTTCCCCCTGTCGCTTCGCTGGATTCCAAAAACAGACGATTACCGCCTCCGTTCAGGCAATCGCAATTATCGTGTTGACGCCGAATCTGGCGCCAGGACCTTGCTGCCTGAGCCTGACTACGCCGTTGCACAGAAAAAACTCGAAACATTGTTAGGCGTCCCTGCTAAAGCCGCCGCCAAACTGGCCAAGGGAGGCGAACTAGCGCCGACCGAAAAAGCGACCCTCTATCGGCACAAGAACGACCTGCTCCTTTATGATCACGGCTCTCAGGAACTCCGCCGTCTTACTAACGACAAGCAGGTTAAGCAACTGGTAACCTTCAGCTCGGATGCCAGGTATGTCGCGTTTGTTCGCAAGTATAACCTTGTCATTGTCCCCACCAGCGGCGGACCCGAGGTCCCTGTCACGACCGAGGGAGCGGAACATTTGCTCCATGGCTATCTGGACTGGGTCTACCAGGAGGAGCTTTACGGTCGGGGTAATTATCGCGGTTTCTGGTGGAGCCCGGGTTCGAAGAGCATCGCCTTTCTTCAACTCGACGAGAGACCCGTCGCCAAATACCCAATCACCGATCACCTGGCAATTCGAGCCAAAAGCCAAACCACGTACTATCCCAAGGCCGGCGACGCGTTACCTAAAGTTAGCCTGGCCATTTACCAGCTCGGTGCCGTAGCTCCTCGCACTGTCGACCTGAGCGGCTACGAACATGACATACTGATTTCCCATGTCAACTGGTCGCCTGATGGTCAGCAATTATATTTCCAAGTACAAAACCGCCAACAGACATGGCTGGACCTTTGCACCGTGGGGAGCGATCAGTCAAAGCCGCGGCGCCTATTGAGAGACACGACCGAGGCCTGGGTTCAATCTCCCGGTGCCCCGCACTACCTGGATGACGGTAGCTTTCTCTGGTTAAGCGAGGCAACTGGCTATCGACATATCCAACACATCACCGCTAATCGCCGACGAAGGCGATCCCTAACCGCGGGAAAATGGGAAGTCCAGAAAATCCTAGGCGTCGACGAGGATTCGGGCTTTGTCTATTTTCTCGGCAACAGGGAGAGCGGAGCGGAGTCTCACGCCTATCGGGTCCCGCTAGGGAATGGTCGGGTTACTCGCCTAACGCGCCAGGCAGGGAACCACTCGGTCCGCTTTAAGGACAGCTATAGTCACTACATCGACTACGTAAGCGGTATTCATCGCCCGGTTTCAGTCTCGCTCCATCGGGCAGATGGGACGTGGTTGCGGACGCTGGCCCCGAATCTCGTCGACCACCTTGAGTACTATCATGTACGACAGCCTGAATTCGTAGAGTTTGCCGCCCGTGACGGGCATCCGCTCAGCGCTATTCTCATCAAGCCACCCAATTTTAACCCGGGCAAACAGTACCCGGTGCTCTGCTATGTGTATGGCGGCCCACAGGCGCCGGTGGTCCGGAATCGCTGGCAGGGCAGTACCTACCTGTGGCACCAATACCTGGCACAGCAGGGCTATGTCATCTGGATTTCTGACAACCGCGCTGCCACCCACAAGGGAGCTCGCGGTGCCTGGTCGATGCATCTTGAAATGGGAAAAACCGAACTTCAGGACCTTGAGGACGGCATCAACTGGCTGGGCAAGAACGCCTGGGTCGATCGGCGGCGTGTGGGGATTTGGGGCTGGAGCTATGGCGGCTACCTCGTTAGCTACGCCTTGACCCACTCCAAGCTATTTAAGGCCGGTATCGCTGGTGCGCCCGTGACCGACTGGCGCAATTACGATGCCATTTACACGGAACGCTATATGGGGCTGCCGAAAGACAACCCCGAGGGTTACAAAAAGTCCTCCCCGGTCCATGCGGCCTCCAGGCTGCACGGAAAGCTGCTGTTGATCCACGGAGCGCTAGATGACAACGTCCACTTATCCAATACGCTGCAATTCTCTAACGCCCTGCAAACGGCGGGTAAACAATTCGAGTTAATGATCTACCCAAACAATCGGCATGGAATTACCCGTCCCGGCCAATCGCGCCATTTACGCGACCTCATGACCCAGTTTATTCTCGATAACCTGTAGGTTATTTATCGAAATAGCCGTCGTTCCAAAAAGCAACTATACTCAACATTGAACGATACGCCTCGAACAAGAACACTACCCTGATCATGAAACTCTCCTTCTTCTCCTTTCGGCCGCTGGCAGCGCTCGGTCTGATGGTCCTGCTTTTCTCAAGCAGCCTGCCCAGAAACATTTCAGCCGAGCAGCCCGCCGAAAAACAGACACGGCAGAAGGCTGCCGCTCAAAACGAGGCAGGCCTTGATCTCTTCAAACGGGACGTTCATCAACTCCTGGTGGGCCGTTGCATCCGTTGTCATGCAGGAAAAAAGACGGAAGGAGAACTGGATTTAAGCACCCGCACCGCCTTACTGAAAGGTGGTAGCAGCGGGCCAGCCATCGTACCGGGGAAACACTTGCAAAGTCGACTATACCAACTGGCCTCACGCACCGACGACCAGCGGATGCCCCAGGAAGGCGCCCCTTTAAGCAAAGCCAACCTGGCCGTTCTTGCCAAGTGGATAGATCTTGGTGCGCCCTATAGTTCCACCCTTATGCCGGCCACCGTGGAACCGTTGGCCTGGACGCGTCGCCGCGTCGACGATCTACATCAGCAGTATTGGGCGTTCCAACCGTTAGGCAACCCCGGGGCGCCGAAAGTCACGCCAGGCGCCTCACCACTTAACACGATTGATCGCTTCATTCACGCCAAACTCGCTGATAAACAATTATCTTCCAATCCAGAAGCCGGTCGGGTGGAACTGGTGCGGCGAGCCTATTTTGATTTGCTCGGTGTGCCGCCCAGCCCAAAGGCGATCCACAGCTTCACAAGCAACAAATCTCCACAGGCCTACGAGCAGCTAATCGATGACTTATTGAAGTCGCCCCAATACGGTGAACGTTGGGCTCGCCACTGGCTGGACGTAGCCCGTTTCGCGGAGAGCCATGGCTTTGAACACGATTACGACCGGCCTCACGCCTACCATTACCGTGATTTCGTGATACGCGCACTGAACGATGACCTTCCCTACGACGACTTTGTACGCTGGCAATTGGCCGGTGACGAACTTGCTCCCAAGAACCCGCTGGCCTTGATGGCCACTGGTTTTCTCGGTGCCGGTGTTTTCCCGACCCAGATCACAGCCAACGAGGTGGAACGGACACGCTACGACGCGCTGGACGACATGCTTGCCACGACAGGAACCGCGTTTCTCGGACTCACTATTGGCTGCGCCCGCTGTCATGACCATAAATTCGACCCCATACCTCAGGCCGATTACTACCGCCTCCTCGCTACCTTCACAACAACGGTCCGAAGTAATATTGACATCGAACTCGATCCCCAGGCCAACCGGCTGGCACGCACGAAGTTTAATCAAGAACATAAGGCCTACGTTCAACGACTGGCGGCATTCGAGCAGAGCCAATTGCTGCCGCGATTTAGACGCTGGGAGGAAGCAGGTGGCCCTGCCAAAACACCCCCTACATGGTTGCTCTTGAAGCCCACTGAAATACGATCTGCCGGTGGAACAACGTTTAAACCTTTGCCCGACGGTTCCTTTCTGGCCACCGGTAAAAATGTCGATTTCGACACCTACACCGTGGTAACCAGGACGCAGCTTGCCTCGATCACTGGATTTCGACTCGAAGCCCTTGCTGACCCGAGCATGGTAAAATCTGGCCCGGGCCGGGCGGTAAACGGTAACTTTGACCTGACCGATCTACGGGTCGACTCCCAATCGCTTAAGGGTAGCAGCCCCCCCCAGCGTCTAAAGCTTACCAACCCACAAGCCAGCTTCGAGCAACCTGGTCTACTGGTCCGGTATGCCATCGACAGCAACCCCAAGTCGGGTTGGGCCGTTGACCCCCAGTTCGGCAAGGATCATGCAGCAGTCTTTCACTTCGAGAAACCGCTCTCTGCTACCGATGGTGTTCAGCTGACCTTCACCCTCTCCTTCAATGGTAACAAAAAGCACAATATCGGCCGGCTTCGCCTGGCCTTATCCACGGCGCCGCCCCCGCTTCCGCTGGTTGGACCCACTCTCCCAGAACCCGTACGCAGATTGCTTGCCACACCAGTCGCCGATCGAACAACTGCCGAAACTAACGAACTTCTTAAGTGGTATCGAGGCCGCGATTCGCAGTGGCTGAAACTTCAAAAGGAACTTCGAGACCACCTGGCCAAGGCACCCAAGCCAAAACTTACCAAGGTGATGGTCTGCACGGAGGGATCCAAGCCCCTGCGCCATCACACCCAGGGTGCCGATTTTTTTCGGGAAACATACTTCCTTGCCCGCGGCGACACCAACCACAAGCGTGGCGTCGCGAAACCTGGCTTCCTGCAGGTACTCAGCAGGGCCCCTAAAGGCAATTCGCATTGGGAACAGGTGCCGCCAAAGGGGTCACCCCTCTCCTACCGGAGGAGCTCGTTGGCGCACTGGATCACGGATACCGAGTATGGCGCCGGCCACCTGCTAGCTCGTAATATTGTCAACCGACTTTGGCAACATCATTTCAAAACAGGGCTGGTCGCGACTTCCAACGACTTTGGGAAACAAGGAACGCTTCCCACCCACCCACAGTTACTTGACTGGCTGGCGGGCGAATTGATAGCCCGGCAATGGAGACTCAAGCCCATTCATAAACTGATCATGACCAGCGCTACCTATCGACAATCATCGGCCGTCGCAGATCGCCATACCACTATCGATCCCGAAAACAAGCTACTTTGGCGTTACCCGGCCAAACGCCTCGAGGCAGAGGCGATCCGGGATTCGATGTTGTCGGTCAGTGGCTTGATGGATCGCACGATGTTTGGCCCGGGCACATTGGACCCCAACCAAAAACGTCGCAGCATCTACTTCATGGTCAAACGCAGCAAGCTTATTCCGATGATGCAACTCTTCGATTCCCCCGAACCACTCACAAGCGTCGGCTCTCGACCCACCACGATCATTGCTCCGCAGGCATTGTTGTTCATGAACAATCCCCAGGTTCGGGCCTGCTCGGCCGCTTTTGCAGCACGCTTAGCCCCCGTCGCCAAGGAATCGGTTGTCCTGGCAGTAACGCAAGGATACTGGCTTGCCCTCGGCCGACCGCCGACCTCGGACGAGCGGGCTGACAGTGTCGAATTCATAGACCGACAAGCCAAGCTTCTCCAGCCGAACAACCCAGCCGCTGGTCGCATCCAGGCGTTGACCGATTTTTGCCAGGTACTGTTTAGCATGAATGAGTTCATTTACGTCCGTTAATTCAAGCGTCATTCCGTTAAGAGAATCAACTCGCATGACCGCATCTCGGCCTATCGCAAGACCCAGTTGGCTTAGTCGCCGAGAATTGCTTCAGCAAGCCGGCGGAGGCCTCGGCCTGTTGGCGCTTCAAAGCTTACTGCAACGTGAGCATCAGTCGCTCGGCGCCTCCACAAACAATCCCCTCAACGCTCGCCCGGCACATTTCCCGACGCAAGCGAAGTCGGTCATATGGCTATTCATGAACGGCGGCCCGAGCCAAGTTGATACGTGGGACTACAAGCCGGAATTGGCAAAACGAGACGGGCAGGCCATCGAAGGCTTCGATAAGAACACAGGGTTCTTTACCGGGGCCGTAGGGCCGGTGATGAAATCACCCTTCCAATTTAAACAATATGGCGAATCTGGCAGCTGGGTGTCTGATCTCTTCCCCAAGCTCTCAGCCCACGTGGATGACATGGCCTTTGTCCATTCCCTCCATACGGACTCTAACAATCACAGTCCTGCCTTGTTTAAGATCAATACCGGGATGACTCGCATGGGGTTTCCGTGCGTAGGATCCTGGGTCACCTACGGTCTCGGTAGTGAGAACGACAGTTTGCCGGCCTTCGTTGCCATGTCCGATCCCTTAGGCCGCGGACTACCGAAAGGCCATGCGCAAAACTGGGGATCTGGGTTCCTGCCAAGCATCCTGCAGGGGACCTGGGTGCGACCCAAGGGAGAGCCCATCGAGAACCTCTCGCCACCCAAGGGAACGACAACACAGCAGCAGCGGAACCAGATCTCCCTGCTCAAACGCCTCAGCCAACACGCCCCCCACCCTGACGCAGGGCTGCAGCGGGAACTCGACGCCCGTATCGAGAGTTTTGAACTTGCTTACCGCATGCAACGAGTTGCCCCGGAAACACTCGATGTTGGTCGCGAGTCCAAGGAAATACACGCACTTTACGGTCTCGGCGACAAACGCTGTGAACATTTTTCCAGGCAGTGCCTTGTGGCCCGTCGACTGATTGAGCGGGGAGTCCGTTTTGTTCAGATTTACAGCGGCGGAAATGAGAATGCCCGCAGCTGGGACGGTCACACAAACATCGTCAAGAATCATGGTGGGTTTGCCGGGGAAACGGATACCCCCATCGCCGGACTGCTGGCGGACCTTAAACAGCGTGGCTTACTCGACTCTACCTTAGTGATCTGGGGAGGAGAGTTTGGACGATTGCCTATCATCCAGAAAGGTGGCTCAGGCCGAGATCACAACCCGCACGCATTTACCTACTGGTTTGCCGGAGGCGGCACTCGTGCCGGCACTCACTATGGGAGCACCGATGAAATCGGCTTCAAGGCCGTCGAGAACCGGGCCAGCGTCAATGATCTACACGCGACGATCCTTCATTTGCTCGGCTTAAACCACGAGCAATTGACTTATCGCCTTAATGGACGCGACTTTCGCCTCACCGACGTGGCAGGCCGCGTGATTCACGACATTATCGCTTAAAAACAATCGCCACCCGGCTATACACAGTTGGCATCCTCTTCAACCACCGGGCTGAGCAGCAGCGGAAAGAACTGACCCTCCATTTTTTCCCCTGCCGGGATCGTAGGCACACCCCTGAGG
>JAYGDG010000192.1:0-3506 GCA_046583015.1 Pirellulaceae bacterium
ACGAGTGTCTGGCCCGCATTACTGGCATTGATTCCATCGGCCATTTTCTGGGCAACTTCCCAAGATGTATCGATAGCATCAATCGTTATTGGAATGACCAGCGTCGGGTCACTGACGTTACCCGGTGAATCCTTGTCAAACTCGAAAATTCGGCTCTCGGTTCCATCGGTGAAATTGACGGTCACTCCGTCGCTCAGCGCAATCCCGGCCGGGACGCTGAGGACTATACCGCTGTCGAATTCGAAGGTGGACATGTTCGCGCCATCACCAATGGCAAACCAGTCAGCCTCTCGAACCGCAGCTCCACTGGCCCAGTAATCGTCTCTAAAGGAGGAACCATCGGGAACGACGATCGTCGGCCCGTAGACGTTTCCTTCGGTGATTCGATTGAGTTCATCGGCAACTTCGTTCCGCGTCATTTCCTCATGAAGATAAACCGGGCTGCCGTTGAGAACCCCATAGCTGCCTTCCAAGCCGATCTTGGTGTCGACAGCGTTAAGTGTCGCTGCCACGGCACCATGATTGAACTTATCAATCTCCAGGTTCAATCGTTCACCACGCTGGTGGGTGGTCACTTCCAACGCCGAACCCTCGATGACCGTCGCCATCTTGCCGGTGACGGTGGCCGCGGATTCAAATTGTTCAATGAAAATACGCTCGTTCGTTCCCGTTACATTAGCCGGCTCGTCATAGTCAAATTCAAAGACCACGGTCGTGCCATTATGATCGGTAATATCAAAGGTCTCTCCATCGGGAATCGCTCCAGACGAAGGAAGAACGAAGGTATAGCCCATCTCTAGTTCAAAGGATTCAAAGCTCTTGGGCTCCTGTCGCGTATTGTTAATAATATTGAAGATCTCGATTGGTTGGGCCGCCGTGGTGGTCGCCCCGGTCACGAAGATCGCTCCATTGCCGAGCAACTGGGCTCCCCCACCAGGAACCGCACCTGCCAGGGCCGTCGCAATGTCCTGGGCCGAATCGGTCACGTCGACCGGTACCCGGATATTGCCCAGCGTCACATCCTCGGGATCGTCCAGATCAAACTCCAGCGTGATGTTCCAGGGGTCACCGTTGGGTAAGATGCCACCAACCGTCAGCGTCGTGTTCTGTCCCGCTTCGTCAATAATGTCCTCACCCGACGGTAACATCACCAGCGTGTTGGGCAGGACCGCCGCTTCAAAAATACCGTCGGTCATCTTGTAACTCAGCATCGAAAAGACATCACCATCTCGCAGGTACTGTCCTTCCACCGCTCGCAACTCGTCCCCGGTGGTGTGCGGTGCACCGGCACCCTTGGCACCGGTCGAAAAATCAAACCGCAGTCTCAGGTGCTCGGCACCGGAGAAAGGATCCAGTGGGATTCGTGCCTGAAGCGTGTCAACACCGGTCGCTGCCAGGGTCTGCAGTGGAATCCAACTGCCACCGTTGTCACTGATAAAGACGTCGAAACTGTCACCCGCACCCGTATCGACAAAGTAATCGAAGAACAGGACCGGGCGATCCTGGCCGTTGTAACTTCGCAACGAGAACTCGTTACTAATAATTGTTCCGTGCGCTCCGCCCTCGTAGTCATAGGTCAGGGGCGTGCCATTCACATGACCTTCGCCGAAATGATAGGTACCGAATGGCGTTGGGGGCTGGACATTGATGTTCTGCCCCAGGCCCAGGCTCGGAATGATTCGCGTATCGCGTAGCGTGGTCGGACGTACTCCGGGGATAAACTCGAAGAGGTTCTTGTCAAGTGTGGAAAAGGCCAACCCGCGAACATCGGTCAGGGCCACTTCCTTGGCGCCATCCCAGTACCGCAACTGGATCGAATTAGCACTGTCGGCAAAGATTGGTTGCAACTCTCCTGCCGTGTTAAAGGCATAAACGCGTCCGCCATCAGTAACACCGAACAAGAGACCGGAATAAACGCCACCTTCAACGTTTTGCGGACCCGCCGTGAGACCGGAAAATTCAATCCCGAGCAAATCGGTACGGGAGGAGGCGACATAGGTTGTCCAGACATTCAAACCGGGGTCAACCAGGTTCGGAATAATCGTGTAGAGCCCGCCCTGGTCACTGACCGCGTAAATCGTACCATTCAAATCGGCCATACCGGTAACCAGGCCACCGGGGCCAGCACCACTGACGTCCAGCCAGTCCAAATCTTCCGTGATCTCGACGCCGTACAACTCGAGGGAATCGCCACCAGCAGAAGCCGGGTTCTCATCCCCGTACGCCTCGTTGATCACAGCCGCGGTACGTTCGATCACGTCGTCCAAGTCATCAAGGGTCAGCAGGCCAATGCGAATGTGGCCAGGAGCAACGCCTCCCAGGCTGGCACTGTCCTTACCTTCTTTCCAGACCGCGGTAGCCGTCGTCTGGAACAATCCATGGACACCACGGAAATCGCCCCACTGGGGCCCTGTCAACAAGATTGGTTCACACGACTGGAAATCATCCCCGGCTGGAGTGAGGATACAAACCTCGTCACCCGTGAAGTTAACTCGATCCCCCTCGTAACTAACATCGATCCCTTGCCAGTCCTCACCGGGCAGGTAAGTCGGCGTGAGCGCCGTGGGATCGAGGCTTAACATGTTAAACTTGTTTGCCAGTTGTGACCCGATCACATCGGTCGTATCTGTTTCCTCGGTCTTAATCGTGTTGACCTCGGACTCGTCAAAGATCCCGACCGCACCGGTTTGCGTGAAGTCGGGAACCACGGTCAGGTCGTGCGAAACAACATTGGTGCCGGTGCTGGTCCAGAGATACTGTAGGGGAACGATCGCTACCAGGTTGCCATCGAAAATACCTCGTTCGGGAGATCCCAACTGCGGAATGCCGCTAAAGTGCTCCAGCTTGTCCAATTCGTCTCGCAGCTTGAAAGCCACTTCCGATTCCGTGTCACCAGGTTCGATGAATACGTGGGGTTGTTCAACGGCCTCCGAGGTATAGATGGCGTCATCGATCCAAAGATCGGCGTAGTGGTTTGCATCATCAATCACCGCGGTGTTAGGCACACCCAGGAATCCAAACGAATCCAGGTTTTGACTGCCAAACGCCAGCCGCTGGGCTTCGCTCATTTCCAACGATTGCGTTACGCCACCGACGGTCACATCCAGCTTACCGAATCCTGCCAGGCCACCAGTGGGATCCCACGAATATGACCAGGTGAGGTTGGTGTTGAGGTTCAATTGCACCGGCTCGGAGTAATAGTCAGATCCCAGTCGTGCCCGCCAGTACAACTGGTTGGAAGGAACGCTGCGGCCACGGGCAAAGTTCTCGACCCCATCATTCTGGTACCAGGCAATCTTGTCATCGTCGCTGGAGGCCGAAACGACATCAAGGTTGGTATCCCCATCGATGTCCGCTATGTGAACATCTGTCGCCCCGTAGGCATTCGGGGAAAGTGTGACGGCAGTGAGGAGCGTGCCAGCGTTGTTCTCGAACCAGCTGATGACACCATTCTCAGCCCCGGAGACAAACACGTCCAGGTCTAAATCAAGATCGGAAGAGCGTCG
>JAYGDG010000253.1:0-2698 GCA_046583015.1 Pirellulaceae bacterium
GTAAAGTTCTCCATCTTCTACTCCATGGTAGACCACGATTTTTTGGTCCCGGGTGCGCATCATCGTTCCGTAGGAGCGGTGATGGGTCCAGGCATTGTAGTACTCGCAGTATACATAATCCCGATGCTCTGTTGGATCGTGCTCCCCGCTCAAGATTGGCAGCAAGGATTGGCCTTGCATGGACGCTGGAACCGGCTCTCCGGCAGCGGCCAGCAAGGTTGGTGCCAGGTCGACCAGTTCAATTAATGCATCGGCCTGCAGGTTTTGCTGGAACTGGTCGGGCCAGCTGAAAACCAGTGGTACATGGACGGAGGATTCGTAGAAGTGGGGCCCTTTCAGGTACAGTCCATGGTCACCAAGCATTTCACCATGATCCGACATGAAGAGGATGATGGTTCGTTCTCGCTGGCCTGTTTCTTCCAAGGCGGTGAGGATTCGACCGACCTGGTCATCAATGAGCTCAACCATCCCGTAATAGGCTGCGGTCACTTCCTGCTGATCAGCGGACGTCATCTTCGAGACGTGAAAAAAACCGGGTTCATCGTGTGCCCATTCATGGTCCAGTTGCTGGTAACGTGGTTTGTTGGCTAACTCGCCTGGCTGGAACCTGGGCAGCGGCATTTGTTCCGGCTGGTATCGCTGGAAATAGTCTGCCGGTGGATCGAACGGGTGATGGGGGTCAAAGCAGTTGAAGCTAAAGAACCAGGGAACATCCTGGTGCTGCTGGAGAAAATCGATGGTCTTGTTGGCACACCAGGTAGTTTGGTGATAAGCGGCCGGGATGCCGTGCTTGGTGTAGGCGGTCTCCGGACCGTCGTAGAGCGATTCCCAGGACTGGCCTTCTTGGGCCAGCCACTGGCTGTACTCGTTTTCTGGCCAGTCTGGCTGCGGATGGTGCGACCAGTGAAACTCGTGATAGCCGTCGTCACCGCGTGCTTCCACGCGTCCATTGGCGCAGGATGCCAGGTGTTGTTTTCCCGCCAGTCCACAGGTGTAACCGGCGTCGGCAAAGAGACGGCTGATCAATCGCTCGCTGGCCGGTAACTGTTGCCCATTTTGACGACAGCCGGTGGTGCGGGGGTAGCGACCGGTGAGAAAGGATGCCCGACTGGGACTGCAGACTGTGCTTTGGCAGTAAGCGTGCGTAAAACTGACTCCGCTGGCAACCAGTGAATCCAGGTGGGGAGTGCGGATCAACGGGTTACCGAGGGCGGAGATGGTATCGTAGCGCTGCTGATCGGTGCAAAGCCAGAGAATGTTCGGAGGGCGATCGTTCGCCGAGCGGGAGGCAGCGTTCATGAGGCGACTTGGATTTGTTGTAGAAGTTCTTCCAGGACCCGGGCATTTCCCAGCGAGTCCTGGCGGGAGATCAGCGGTGCGACATTGTCACCGATGACATCGGCGAAGTGGTCTGCTTCCAGGGCGTAGAGCATTTCCGACTGACCGACTTGTCGCTGCTCTGTTTCTTCTCCCCGGACGACCTGGTAGCTGCCACCGCTAAACCACGGTGTATCAATCTGCAGGTAGCCGTCGGAGCCGGCCACGGTGGTGGTTCGATCGGCCTGGACGGTCATCCCGCAGCTAAAGACTCCCAGGATGTCATTGGGAAATTTCAGCGTTCCCACGGCGACGTCGTCGACACCTGTTTGATGCTGATGGGTTTGAACTTGCATACTATGTGGTTCACAGCCGGCGATGGCACGCATGAAATTGATACAGTAACAGCCAACGTCCAGCAGCCCGCCACCGCCAAGCTCTGGCTGGTAGCGGATGTCTTGTGGAGAATCGGCTCGCTGGTAAGTGAAGTGGGAACGTATGATCTTAATGTTACCGACAATTCCGCCATGAAGTTCGTCCAGGACTTCCTTGACGACCGGGTGTTGGCGGTACATGAAGGCTTCCATCAACTTCATCCCGGTGGCATCGGCAGCAGCAAACATCTGTTCGATTTCGGCAGTGGTAGCGGCCAGCGGTTTTTCGCAGAGGACATGTTTGCCAGCCTGCAGTCCCGCGATGGACCAGGGCGTATGGAGCGAATTGGGGAGCGAGACGTAGATGGCTTCGACATCTGGATCTGCCAGCAGCCCTTCATAGCTGCCGTGTGCCTGTCCTGAGTACTGCTGGGCGAATTGCTCAGCACTCGCCTGGTTGCGAGAACCGGTGGCCACGAGTTGCCCCTGACTGGCCTTGTTTAACTGGTCGGCAAACTTGGCGGCGATGTTGCCAGTTCCCAGGATGCCCCAGCGTAGCGGTTGGCTCATGTTGATATTTCTCGATTTCTCTCAACTACCGGCCATCTGTTTTAGCATTCCCGGCGTTGACTTCAATCCGACTGGGGAGCGAACTTTAACCGTTGTCCTGCGTAATAGGGGGATGCCAGTAGCGTCAGGCGATCGCTATCCGAGACGCATCGTGGATCTAAATCACCTTGATCTAAGACATTGTCTTCATTAGGTTGAATGAAGCGTTTGCAAAGCTCAGCAACATTGCTGGTAGCTGTGCAGTTTGAAACACCAAGCAGGTGGCCAGAGTGGTCAGCTTTTACGAGAGTACCAAGAAGCAATGCGACTTTCTGCCGGCCAGAGGTTTATTTGTATTATGTTTGGTTGCGGTACCCTGGCGCTTGTCGGCATCATCGTCATGCAGATAAGGTCTCCAAAACTGAACCAGTTGACGCCGGAAGAAATCGAACGTAGTT
>JAYGDG010000257.1:0-2472 GCA_046583015.1 Pirellulaceae bacterium
ACGCAAAAGGCAACCGTTGCCATCATCGCCGTGACAAGCCAGGCTGAGGGGAGCAGCGGGGAGATGGCGAAGGCAACGACGGCAATCGCCTTGGAGCTAACCCAGGGAATTCTTCGCGCCCAGCGAACTCCGACTAGCGACACCAACTTGTCCGTGACCAGCCCACCGAGCAGCATTCCTGGAAATCCCGCGATGAACGGTATCATGATCATCACGCCCCGTTGCAGGATGGGGACCTGGTGCTGCTCCATCAGGTAGGTGGGAAACCAGGTACCGATAAAGAGCCAGCCGATATTAACGCCGATCTGAGAGACGCTCGACAGCCAGAGGCTGGGACTGTGCAGGATATCACTCCAGGGGATGTTCCCCACGTCCTCTTTCGCTTTCGGCTCCGGCTGACCGGTGATCAATTCAATTTCTGCTTGATTGCAACGCGGATGAATCTGTGGTCGATCCCGCACCACCAGCCAGAACAACCCGGCCACTACCAGTCCCAGGCTACCGTAGAGCCAGAGGACCGGTCGCCAGCTCTTCATGTAAGTTCGCTGGATTTCAATCGAAAAGAGCGATTCTAGCAAAAAGCGGTTGAACTTCTGAGAATCGGCACCGCTGAGTTGCTCGTCATTCTTCAGTCGCTTGATACACTTGGTGGCAAATCGATCCATGTTCTTGACGCGGAGAAAGGCATCGGGCGAGTAAAAACCAGGGTCTTCGATCAACTGGTTGAAAGTAGCTGCAATTAGCTGTTTGGCTTGTGGCGGTTCAGCAGGATCGGCCTCTTTCTCAGAAAATGGCGGCACAATCTCTTGTAACTCAGCAGAGGATCGGTTGTAGACATGGAGATACGCTTGCTGATTCTTTTGGTCTCGTTTGGAGAGTTTCTTGAGTATCGCGGGGCTATCAAGAACCGTTTCCCGCTGCAGCAGGGGCGATTTGTCGGCCGCCACGAAGGAGACGATCAGAATGGCGGTCAGGATCGGCGCGATGGCTCCACCGATTCGGCCTCCCAGGGAGATGAAACTGCTGGCCGCACCACGCCCCAGCAGTGGAATCCAGCGGCTCACGATACTGGAACTGGTCGGATACGCGCCGGCCTGGCCGAGCCCGTAGGCCGCTCGCATGGCGACCAGCATGATGAACCCGTTGGCCAATCCCATCATGGCGGTAAAGAACGACCAGGCGAGGATGTAAATGGTCATCATCTTGCGGGCCCCAAAACGGTCGGCCAGCCAGCCAGAGGGAATCTGGGCAAGCGCATAGGGCCAGAAAAAAGCACTCATAAAAATGCCCATCTGCTGCTTCGTGAGCCCCAGGTCCTGGCGAATAAAGGGTTCAGCAATGCCGATGCAGAAGCGATCCAGGTAGAGCAGGATCCCCATCAGTGTTGATACGGCGATCACCCGATAGCGAATTCGAGTGGGTTGGAAGTCAAGGTGATTGGACATCAGGTTTCCATCGGTTGCGACATCCACCGGATTCAAGAAGGTGGTGATTCGCGGGGGTAAGCGCTTGGCTGGCCTAGTTTAGCGTATCAGGCAAGCCTGTGCAGGGTTCTTCGCTTGGCAGCATGTCCGGTTTTTCTCACTTTTTTTGTCCGCTTATGTTGGCCCTGTCGTTTTTCTTAGAGGACGGGGATTTCATCGTCTCTTTCGTGCCTTACAGACATTCCTCGAGCAGCACGAAGACACGTGGACCCGCTCCGCCCGTTGACAATAGTTTCGAACCAATCAACCAGGAGCCAGCAAGAGAAAAAATTCAAAATGTGCAGTGATAGCCGCAATTGCCTTATGTGCCTCCGTGTTTTCAGCAGGCCACAGTTTTGATCTGCCTGGCAGTTGCGCGATGAGCAGTAAGTTTTCTGGCAAGGGTCCTGGTCCGATTTGACCAGGGCCCTTGCTTGGCTTTCGGTGACATTCTCCGGCGGTATAATTGGCACGTGCCTGCCGAGCACAGTTGTCAAGTTTCCTGGTAGGCTTTGCCACGTTCCAAGCTCCCGGGAAATAAGGATGCCACCATGAAGGCTGCCACCGAATACCGCTACAACCGTTTGACCTGGGCCGAGATGAACGACGCCATTGGTATGCAGAAGTTGATCATTCTGCCGACCGGGTCGACCGAGCAGCATGGCCGCCACATGCCCCTGGACGTGGATCTCTTCTTGTGCGAGTCGGTCTGCCTGGAAGTTGGGAAGCGAGCCCCGGACAAAGTCCTCGTGCTGCCCCCCATCGGTTATGGCCTGAACCTGCATCACATCGATTTTCCCGGTACGATTCATATTGAACCGGAGACGTTTATTGCCTTTTGCCTGAACATCACCAAGAGCGTCGCCTACCATGGATTCGAAAAGATCCTGCTGGTCAACGGGCATGGTTCCAATCAACCACTGATTGACTTGATTGCCCGCAAAACGGTGCTGGCGACCGATTCACTCTGCTTTGCGGCAGGCTATTTCCATTTCCTGATGGAGAAGTT
>JAYGDG010000280.1:0-3016 GCA_046583015.1 Pirellulaceae bacterium
CGAGGTCGTATCGAGCGAGGATACTACGGCACGTTATTGAAGACGGCCAAGAGTGGTGGCAGTTCGGCCGGTGGCAAATCTACTGGCGGTTTTGATCCCGCGGAGGCAGATTTTGATCCCGCGGAGGCAGATTTTGATCCCGCCGACGAGGGACTGGATGGAACGGATGCTGGTTTTCCAGGTGCTGGTGGCCAGCGCGGTAGCAGTAGCGCGGGATTGCCTGGGGTGACCATGCTAGGGGTCGGAACCCTGGACCAACTGAGCCAGAAGGCTCAGCAGAGTGACCTGGATGCAGTTATCATTTTTGAGGTTAAAGTGGTAGTCAACCCGCGTACGAAGCTGGTCACCAATAACACAACGATTCAGCTGTTCGACGTCCAGATGGGTGAGGTCGTGAAGGAAAACAAGACCGTGTTGAACAACGTGAAAATCCAGATTCAAGGCAAAACTGCCAAGGGGAATGAAGTTGATGAGATGATCGAAAAAGAAATCGATCAAATTTTCCTGGCAGCGGAAGTGTATCGAGTTAAGGACTTGCCGCAACTGACTGCCCAGGTTGTCCTTGACAATCGCGTAATGCCGATGGTCTCGAAGAAATACGCCAATCCATTACCGATGCTGGCAGAATTGCATTTCTGGCATGCTCGGAAGTTGTTGACCACGGAGCACCTGGCAATTGCCTATAAAGAGCTGGTTGGTGAGAAAGTTGCTCAACAGTTACTCAGTGGTGATGCGAAGTCACAGCAGGCCGTTGTGAAAGGCTTGCTGTCAAACAATGCTGCTGAAGGAGGAGAGTCTGGTCCGGCGTTCCGTTAATCGGTTCTGCCTAAAGTAAAGCCAGGCTGCCAGGCCAGCAGTGACTTGCGGCAATGCTCACTGCGCCGCTCGTTTTCCCGGCCCGTAACGTGGCCAGCGGGAGGACTAGCCATTCAATGCCCAGACCACGAGCTTTCCGTGACCGGCAGCGTAAATCGTATCGTACGTCTCATTGACGGTGAACTCATGCACGTGCATGGGAGCCTTGTCCTGCTTGATGATACTGCTTTTTTCCAGGTCGAAGAACTTAATGAAACCGTTATGGTCGCCACCAGCGGCCAGTAACCACTGGTTTTCGGGATGAAATACCAGGTGTTCAACCAGGCCCTTGTGTTCGCTTCCCTTGAACTCGTGGGTTCGCTGCTGTTTTTCCCAGGCGAAGATCTCCACGCGGGAGAGCGCTTCCAAGTGATCAATGTTGTTGATTTGGCCGGTTCCACCGATGGCCAGTAGCGACGAGTCGGGAGAAAAGGCCAGCGATCGAATACCACCGATCGAGTGAATTCGTGCTTTCGGATCCCAGGTGTACATGAGTGGGGTTTCCAGGGTGGTCAGTTCTTTTCCAGTAGCCAGGTCCCAAACGACCACATGTCCAACGCGGTCTCCGGTTGCCAGGTACTTGCCATCAGGTGAGACGGCACACGCGTACAGCATGGAGGGGAAATGGTGAGGTGTTTTTTCTTGATGCCCGCGGAGTTCTCGGACCTGTTTTCCGGTTTTTGTATCCCAGATGCGGCAAACCATGTCATCGGCCACGGTAATTGCCTGTTGCTGGTCCGGTGTGGAAATCAACTGACGAATCCAGCGCTGGTGGGCTTCCACAGAGCGAATCGGTTTGCCTGTTTCCCGATCCCACCAGATCAACTGGCGATCGTAGGCGGCGCTGATCAGTGTTTCGCCGACGTGTACCAGGCCGGTGACGTAACTGTCGTGTCCGGCCAGCTCGCGGAATTCAGGTTTTTCTGCCATCACGTCCAGGTCGTAGATCTTCCCGTCCGAACTGCCGACAAAAATACGGTTGCTGTCAGGCAACCGGGCAATGCTCATCAAGATGTCAGAACGATTGATCTGCTTGCTGATCTTCAGTTTTTTCGGATCGCTAGGCATCAGCTGTGTTTCTCTCCAGGAGGCAGTTATCGTAAGTGGGTTTCTTTTTCTGCAGTTGCACGGTTGATCGTCAGGCCAGTACCTCGGCTACGGGTTTAATTCCCGGATTGGTTAGTGGGACAGGTCGGGCGCCCAAGTGGTAGTCTTTCTGGTGGTCAATACCGAGCGCCTGGTAAATCGTTGCAAAAACCTCCCCCGCGCCGATTTCCCCCTCGGCAACCGTCTGTCCGTCCTTGTCGGTTTTTCCGTACACGGATCCTCCCTTGATACCGCATCCGGACAAGGAGACGCTCCAGGCTTTTCCAAAGTGATCTCGCCCCAGGCTGCCATTAATCGTGGGAGTTCTGCCGAATTCCGCCAGCGTTAGTACCAGCGTGTTTTCCAGCAAACCGCGCTCTTCCAGGTCATCGAGCAGCGCTGCCATGACATGGTCCAGTTCACTGACCAGTTCCAGGTGGGTTTCAAAGTTCTGACCATGACTGTCCCACCAGGCTCGTGATACTTTGACGAACGGGGTGCCCGCTTCAATGAGGCGACGCGCTACGAGAACTTGCTGCCCGAAGAGGGTTGGCCCGTAACGTTCGCGCATCTTTTCAGGTTCCTGGGAGATGTCGAAAAGTGCCTCGCTGGCCATTAGACCACGGACCCGTGCATAGGCCTCCTGGTGGCTTCCGACGGCCGGCAGTTGGCGATTACGGGCAAAGCGTTCGCTTAAGAGAGCTTGCAGTTCAGCGCGCTGCTGGTGATCGGCTACGCTGATGCTCTCCTGGCGACTCAAGAAGGGCGGCTTGTTTTCGGTGGTTAGTGACATGGGAGCGTAACGCGCTCCCAGGAATCCGGATTGTCCAACAGCATTTCCGCGTCCTTCGGTGGCCGTGTAAAAAGAGACATAATCCGGCACTGGGCTGTCCGCACGCCCCAGTTCGCGCGCCAGCACAGCCCCCAGATCGGGATATTTCAGGTTGGGTTCGTCGCGGCGCCCGAGGTGCATGAGGCGGGCTCCGCTGCCGTGTGATCCGTCCTTGGTATTCAAGGAACGGATGATGGCCGTATCTTTCAGGCGGGTCGCCATCTTGGGCATCAATTCAGAGAT
>JAYGDG010000283.1:0-3628 GCA_046583015.1 Pirellulaceae bacterium
GCTGCATATCTTCCTCAGAGGCATGGACACCACTGAGGATCATTTTCAGGGCAACGATTCGTTTGAGTTTCTGGTCACGAGCCTGGTAGACAACTCCCATCCCGCCACGGCCGAGTTCTCCCAAAATGTCGTAGCGGGGAACAAAATCACTTTGCAGGACGACTTTCTGATCTGCTTTTCCATCGCCAGCCATTGTGTCTGAGTCAAAGGAGCTGGAGTCGAGTCCGCTACCGGTGCCACTGTCTGGGGCGATCGTTGCCATCTCGTGATGGGTGTCGACGTCTTCTTCGTTTTTGATACCTGTATCGTGAGCCGCTTGGTCGGTGGCCGGGATGGTGACGGTCGCCTCTGGGAAACGCTGCTCGTATTCAGCGCTGGTCGGTGTTTCGCCGAGGGCCAAACGCAGCTTGATCTCCTGGGCGACCAGTCGTGAGAGGATGGCCGAGTCTGCCAGTGGTTCAAACCGTTCTAAATAATCTTCCAGCTGGGGCCGTTTGAGAGGGTCGCGCTCTTTCCAGCGGAATTCCAGTTCGATATGGACCAGTTCTTCGAGGGTGGCCAGGTAATTGTCGGAAGTAGGCTGGCCGACCAGTGCTTCGATCGGCTGCGGGTTACCGGCAGCCCAGCCAGACTCAAACTGCTGGCGGATCGTTTCGTCGATCGTGCGAAAAGTATTGTCGTCGTTCATGCCAGGGCGGTCTCAAGGGCCGAAAAGCAATCGTTCGAAGAGAGAGCCCATTATCGCATTTGAGCCAGTTGGCTGCCAGTAGCAGGAGGCAGTTGACCAGTCGTTAGTTTCCGCATATCTGGAACGTGCGCTGTGGTATAACCGGCAGTTCTTTGCCACAATGATCTGAGCAGTTTGGCACTAGATTTCCTTCAGCTTGAGTTTTTACATGAACATTAAACGATTCTGTTGGGTTGGATTGGCCGGTTGGTTGTTTCTTAGTCTGTGCAGGGTCGGTCTGGCTGAAGAAAATTGGACGCGGTTTCGTGGCCCGGACGCAACGGGCGTGGTGGCAGATGACCCGCGGCTTCCCGACACCTGGGACAAGGAAACGAATGTTCTCTGGAAAGCCAAGATCCCGGGCTGGGGTTGGGGCAGTCCGATTGTCTGGGGAGAGAAGGTTTTTGTTTCGGCCGTTCACAGCGATAATGATTATGAGAAACCAAAGGGAGGTTTGTACCTGGGCCGCGGTCGCAGTGCGCCGCCGGACACGGTCCACCACTGGATGGTTTATTGCCTCAGTTTAAAGACGGGCAAGTTGCTCTGGAAGCATGAGGCCCACACGGGCAAACCGCAGGTGCCACGGCATCCCAAGAGCACTTATGCCGCTGAGACGCCAACCACCGATGGCAAACGGTTGTATGTGCTGTTTGGCGATCTGGGCCTCTACTGTTATGACTTCGACGGCAAACCACTCTGGACCCACAAGATCAAGCCCTTTAAGACGCAGTTTGGCTATGGGGCGGCAGCCTCACCGGTGGTCCAGGGAGACCAGGTAATCATGGTCTACGACAACCAGGAGGCGTCCTACTTGCTGGCGCTGGACAGTGCCACAGGCAAGCAGCGCTGGAAAGTCCCCCGTAACGAAACGAGCAACTGGTCGACCCCGCTTGTCTGGAAGCACGCAGGCGGTACGGAGATCGTGGTGACGGGACGACGGAAGAACCGTTCCTATGCACCCGATGGGAGCGTTATTTGGAAATTCGACGGTCGCATGTCGGTCTTGACGATTCCCTCTCCGTTTGCCGCCAATGGTCTGCTTTACCTTACCTCCGGCTATTTTCAAGACAGTAAACGCCCGATCTTTGCCTTGAAGCCGGGTGCCAAGGGTGACATCGCCTTGAAAGATGACGAGACAGCCAACGCCTTCATCAAGTGGTCGGTGCAGCGGATGGGACCCTACAACACGTCACCGATCGTCTACCAGGATTACTATTACACGATGCTCGATCGCGGCATGGTCACTTGCCACAACGCCAAGACGGGCGAACTGGTCTACGGGCGTCAGCGGTTTCCGCAGGGAGCCAGTTTTACTGCGTCCCCGTGGGCCTACAACGGCAAGGTGTTTGTTCTTGATGAAGAAGGGACGACTTACGTGATGCCAGTCGGCAAGGAGTTCAAGGTAGCGCGTCAGAACAAGCTGGATGAACTGTGCATCGCCACCCCGTCCATTTGCCAGGGCAAGCTGCTGATCCGGACTGCCACGCAGGTTTACTGCATCAGCAACCAGTCAGCGGGCGGACGCTGAATTGGGTTCTGGAGTGTGAAACACAGATTAACGTTGTATCGACATGTTGCTTGGATGATTGCAAATTACGGGCTCCACCGCGGGAGTATTTTATCCGGAGATCAGAAATGAAGTGTATGAAACGATTGTTTATCCTCTCTCTTGTGCTGCTAACACTCCCAGCTGTTGCAGCAGATGTCCCCGGCCAACTCCCCGACCCCGATGGCAAGTCGGGCGATGCCACGAAACCTGTCAAGGTTTACATCCTTGCTGGCCAATCCAACATGGTTGGGATGGGGAATCTCAGCGGCGCGAAGAATGTTTACACCGGGGTCTACTTCAGTTCCGATCCTGCCGTTGCGGAGGGCCCGTTTCAGATCTATCGCGTCGGCAACTACAAGGTCTCAAAGCTGAGTGTCTATCAGTCAGACGGCACACCGACCGACAAGCCGATTGCCGAGGGTCAATTGGAAGTTACCCAGCACGGCGTCTTCCAGGTGCACTGTGGATTCGGTGACAGTTCTTACAACGTTTTGCAGCTCGAGGGCAAGGAAGTTTACCGTCGGGAAGCCAGTGGCGAGCCTGTCAAACAGGATGTGACACTCAAGCCAGGAAAGCGTTACGCGTTCAAGGTTTCTGGCTTCGAGGGCCCGGTGCCGAGGTTCTGGCTACAAAAGACCGACCTGCTGGGCAACGGTGACCTCGAAGCGGTTGCCAAACGTGAAGGAAAGTTCCCGTGGCTGGTTGATGAAGACGGCAACTGGACGATTCGCAAGGACGTGTACTTCCAGGAAGCCCGGCTTGCGAAGGACGGCAAGGGCTCGCCGCTGAGCGCTGCCTCGAATGGTAAGTCCATCGGCCCGGAGCTCGGCTTCGGCCATGTGCTGGGTACGTTCCACGACGAGCAGGTGTTGCTGATCAAGACGGCCCAGGGCAATCGCTCGCTGGGCTTCGATTTCCGTCCGCCTTCAAGCGGCCGCACCGATCCCGATAACAAATTCGAATCGGCGGAATACAGGCTGATGGTTGAGGGCGTGCACAAGACGCTCGACAACATCGACAAGGTCGTTCCCGGCTACAAGGGCCAGGGTTACGAGATCGCCGGCTTTGTATGGTTCCAGGGTCACAAAGACAGCTTCGCCGAAGAGTTGATCATGAAATACGAAAAGAACCTGGCCAACCTGATCAACGATGTCCGCAAGGAGTTCAAAACGCCGAAGCTGCCTGCCGTCGTGGCCACTGTCGGGTTCGGCGGACACAGTATGCAGGACAAGTTCCTGCGGATCCTGAAAGCGCAAATGGCGGTCGGCGATCCGAAGCGGCATCCCGAGTATGCCGGCACTGTGGCCTCAGTCGACACACGCAACTTCTGGCGCGAGGTCGATGAATCACCG
>JAYGDG010000295.1:0-7215 GCA_046583015.1 Pirellulaceae bacterium
TGGAAGAAAAAAGGCGGCGGCAAGTCGGCATGGACCACCGTGGATGCGAAGGAAATGAAGTCGAAGATTGGAACCAAGCTCGCCAAGGAAAAGGACGGCATCATTTTTGCCAGCGGCAAGAACGGCAAGGACACCTTCACCGTCACCGCCGAAACGACGATGAAAAACCTGACTGGCCTGCGGCTGGAAGCGTTACCCGACAAACGGCTGCCGAAGGGCGGACCCGGCCGTGCGCCCGGCGACGGCAATTTTGTGCTGACCGAGCTGGAGCTGATGTGGGCCCCGGCGGATAAGCCGAAGGAGCAGAAGAAACTGAAACTCGAGAAAGCCAAGGCGGACTTCAGCCAGGGGAGTTACGCAGTGGCCACGGCCATCGACGGCAAACTGGCGCCCAACAGCAACGGCTGGGCCATCGCGCCGCAAATGAATAAATCTCACCAGGCGTCATTCGAAATCAAGGACGCACCCAAGCATGACGGTCCCATTTTACTGACCATTATCATGAAGCAGGAATTCAGCGGCAATAACTGGCAACTCGGCAAGTTCCGCTGGTCCATCACCGACGGGAAAAAACCGGTGAACTTCGGCCAGCCCAAGAACATCAATGACCTACTCGCCATCGCGCCCGACAAACGCGACGACAAGCAGAAGGCGGAATTGCTTAAGCATTACCGTACGGTAGACGGCACCTTGAAGAACCTGCAAAAGGTGCTGGCCGACAGCAAGAAACCACGTCCCGTTGATCCCAAGCTCAAGCAATTACAGGATCGATTGGCGAAAGTCAGCCAACCTCTGCCGATTGACCCCAAGTTAAAACAGTTGCGTGCCGACGTAGAACTAAGCAAGAATCAACTCACTAAACCTCGTTTAACCGTTGCTCAAGACATTGCCTGGGCGTTAATTAACAGTCCGGCATTTCTTTTCAACCGATAAATACGTAGTATTCGAAAAGTATCACTTTGCAGGACAACGACGCATCGTTTAAGCTAGTCACAAGCCTGCCAGGTAACTTGATTTCATAGAATAATTCCTGTCGTGAATTCACCCCTGAGGAGATTTATCCGATGCTAGTAATTCCAGGACAAGCAGGTAAAGACCTTTGCGATCCCAATTTGGGAGTTTCTCGTCGTCAGCTACTGCGAGTTGGTGGTTCAACGATGATGGGACTTAGCCTCGGTTCAATGCTGCAAATGCAAGCATCCGCTGCCGCGGAAGGTGCTGGTGGTGGTCCTGGTTGGGGTAAAGCGAAGCACGTTATCTTGCTTTACTTGCAGGGCGGTCCCAGCCACCTGGACTTGTGGGATCCCAAGGAAAATGTCCCAGACAATGTCCGCAGCACATTCAAACCAATTTCAACGAAACTGCCGGGAGTCAAGTTCACGGAATTGTTGCCAAAGCTGGCTCAGGTAAACGATCGAATGACGATGATCCGATCCATGAGTTACACTCCCAATGGCCTGTTTAATCACACGGCTGCCATCTACCAAATGATGACTGGCTGGACGACGGATAAGGTTAGCCCGTCCGGTCAGCTCGAGCCTCCCAGTCCGAAAGACTTTCCAAATTTCGGTTCCCAGATCATTCGTATGCGACCTGTGAACTCTCCCATGCTTCCCTTTGTTATGTTGCCGAGACCTCTGCAGGAAAGCAACGTCGTTGGCAAGGGTGGCACCGCGGGATTCCTGGGACGCGCATTTGATCCTTACTATCTCTATCCGCCCGGTGGCGATATGGATATGCAGAAAATGGACAAGATCAGCATTGATGATCTCCAACTGCAACCGCATGTCTACGCCGGTCGTGTCCGACGTCGTGCACGGTTGCGAGACCTGATTAATAAGGGAATGCCGCAAGTCGAAAAGGCAACCGCCGATCACAAGCTCAATGAGTATTACCAGCAAGCGCTCAACCTGGTCGTTTCCGGTCGAGCCCGTGATGCTTTCGCCATCAACCGGGAATCGGAAGAGATGCGGGATCGTTATGGACGCAACACTTTTGGTCAAAGCTGCCTGCTGGCTCGTCGACTGGTAGAAGCCGGTACGCGAGTGGTTGAAGTCGTCTGGCCGAAGGTCGCCAACTCAGACAACCACTCCTGGGATGTCCACCAGGGCCTGAGTAAACGAATGAAGACTCAGTCTGCCCCGATGCTCGACGCAGGACTTTCGACCTTGATCGCTGATCTGGACGAACGGGGTATGCTGGAAGACACGCTGGTACTGGCTGTTGGCGAATTTGGCCGCAGTCCCCAACGTGGGGTTAGCACTTCGGGCAACAATAACACCGATGATGGTCGCGATCATTGGCCCTATTGCTATACCGCCTGCATCGCCGGGGCTGGTATTAAACGCGGGTATGTCCATGGAGAATCGGACAAGACTGGTTCGGCACCTCTACGAGATCCGATCCATCCCATGCAATTGTTGGCAACGATCTACCACACGTTTGGTATTCGATCGGACACCCTGGTTAACAACCACTTGAACCAGCCTCGCGAACTGGTGAAAGCCGAACCAGTTCCCAGCTTGTTTGGCTAGACTTTGTGCAAACACTTCTCTGCTGGCATTGATTGCTGGCTGCTGCGCCATACGCTAGGATCAAGTTGTCTTCATGACGAGCTTGCCTTTTTCTGCTGCCCAGGAGCGAACGCATGGACCAGTCGTCGGCCTCAACACACATTCCCCTGGCGACTGTCCAGCGGCGACGGTTGCTTCTTCACTGGTTCCTGTTGCTGGTTTGGAGCAGTCTTTGCGCTGCCACGCTGGTGGCAAACGAGCAACCCAATATCCTGTGGATCACCTGTGAAGACATGAGTCCGCGCCTGGGCTGCTACGGCGACCGGACTGTGCCAACGCCCAACATTGATCAACTGGCCAGCGAGTCCGTTCGTTATACGCGAGCCTTTGGTGTCTACGGTGTTTGCTCACCAAATCGCCATACGTTGATCCTGGGAATGTATCCAACTTCAACCGGCGCGATGGCGATGCGTACCTGGAAACGAACTGCCGCCCTCGACCAGATTAAAGACCCAAAATTACTTGCTATTCCCACCTACGAAGCAACGCCCCCACCACAAGCTCACTGTTTTACCGAGTACCTGCGAGCCAGTGGCTATTATTGCTCCAACAACGTGAAGACGGACTACCAGTTTCGAGACCCCATCACTGCCTGGGACGAGAGTAGCAGCAAGGCCCACTGGCGTAACCGCCCCACGCCGGAGACACCCTTCTTCTCCGTGTTCAATTACACGGTGACGCATGAAAGTGGCACTTTTAAGCAGCGTTCGCCACTTGTCGTTGACCCGTCTCAAGTCACGCTGCCTCCTTATTACCCCGAACGACCTCTACTACGTCGAGACCTGGCTCGACATTATGACAACATTGCTGTTCTGGATCAGCAGGTTGGAGATCTGCTCAAACAACTTCGAGAAGACAACTTACTGGAAAACACAATCATCTTCTTTTTCAGTGATCATGGGGACGGGCTGCCCCGCATGAAACGCTGGGTTTATGACTCGGGAATCCAGGTCCCTTTACTGGTTCGCTATCCGGATCGACACCAGGGCGGCACGACCAACGAGAACCTGGTCAGTTTTATTGATTTCGCGCCGAGTGTCTTGTCGCTGGCCGGTATCCCGGTTCCCAAGCACATGCAAGGCCAGGCATTCCTCGGATCGCAAAAGACTGCCGCTCGCAAATACATTTATGCGGCGCGGGACCGCATGGACCCCGCCCCCGAAACCATTCGGGCAGTCCGTGACAAACGGTTCAAGTACGTTCGCAATTATCGCACCGACCTGCCCTATATCGGCTTCATCCCTTACCGCGATCGCGCTGCAGGTATGAAGGATTTGCTGCAGCTGATTGAACAGCAGAAGTTAGGACCTGACCAATGGCAATTCAGTGCCCGCAAGAAACCCCTGGAAGAACTTTACGACACCCAAAACGATCCCCATGAAATTCGCAACCTTGCCAGCGACCCCCGCCATCTTGAAAAACTGGCAGAATTACGGTCAGCCCACCTCGCCTGGACAAAAGAAACAAATGACTTGGGCCACTTGGAAGAAACCGAACTGGTCAAGAAACTTTGGCCGCCCGCTGGTGTGCAGCCCACGACTGCCAGCCCCATCATTTCCTTGCAGAAATCTCGCCGCCAGGGAGAACCCTCGACGATTTCCATTCGCTGCCAGACCGCGGGAGCATCCATTGCCTATCGGCTGTCCAAATCATCACGCTGGCTGTTGTACAGCAAACCCTTTCCAGTACGGGGCACTGACACAATATCAAGCACGGCTATTCGGCTTGGCTGGAAACCCAGTCCGACCGTCGAGATGAAGATCAAATAACCGAGCCTGCCTGGAGAGAAAAGATTAGGAGCAGCGTCCATGACCGCAACTCGTAACACACGTCGTGATTTTTTGCTCACAGGAACGGCTGCTTTTGCCGGGTTACAGGCGGGGCAAACCCTGTCCACTGCGGCACCTCGGCAGACAGCCAGCGTGAAGGTTCTCAATCCCCAGTTGCGTGTGCCACTTTCGTTTATCATTGATGACTCAACGTGCCTGGTGAACATGGGACACTATTGCATGCCCCAGTTCGCAACTGCCTGGCCCGCGCGCGATAACTACAAGAAACCGTGGCAGACCTGGCCACGAGAAATCCCTGATTCTTTCGTCCGCGAATTTGGTCAGTGGTGTGCGGACCAGGGAGTGAAAGGGAAATACAGTGTCGTCCCCTATCCAGCCTGTGTGGGCTGGTTAGATCGGGAGTTACCAGGCTGGTCACGGAAACAGTTACAGGCCAGCTTGAAGCTGGTTCGTGACTTGATGGTCCCTAACTGGGACATCCATCCGGAAATGATCACCCATACACGCGTGATTGATTTGAAGACCGGGCGCCCGTTGCCAGAAATCAGCCCGGCCACGATGGAGAATTCATATCCTCGCACGAAAAAAAGTGTCGACGAGTTAGCCGCTTACCTGGCTTATGCACTGCGCATTCTCAAGAACTGTGATCTTCCCTGTGAAGGGGTTACCACACCCGGTGGCTTCGGCAACCTGGTCAAGAGCGAATTGTCACTGGCCGTCCACGAAGCCGTCCGAGATGTGTACGGCAGCGAGCTACCACACTATTTCAAGTACGTCGTGAACGGTGATGAAAGTGCTCAACCTAAACTGGAACATGTGCGGGACCTGGATAGTTCCGATCCAAAGGTGACTGTGAATGTACCGGCCTGTACGGGGGACTGGTTCGGTGGCTGGGACGGTGATCGGCAAAGTGAAGGCGACCGCTATGCGAACCATGACGCCACGAGTGGACGCATGGTGGAATTAATCAAACGAGGTGAACCGGCCGTGATGCTGTGCCACTGGCCAGGCATGTATACGCAGGGAACCAAGCAAGGCTTTGCCGCTTTCAAGAAGGTGGTTAAAGCACTAGCAGCACGCTACGGAAATCAGACTATCTGGATGAAAATCAGCGAAATCGGTCGCTATTGGACCGCCAAGGAACTGACGCGTATTGAGCATGGAAATCGCAAGATCTCTTTCCAGGCACCGTTTGGGACACCGCGGTTTACCGTGCGAGTCCCGGTACCAGCCACTGCGGCTCCCAAGCTAACGATCCAGCAACGTCCCATACCGCTGGAGCCGGTCAGCCAGGCCCGTTTGTTGAAGGCCGGCAACTGGCTGGCTGATCCCCAGGGGATGGTCGTCTGTTTTGATTTACCCCGAGGCTCGTCGCAACTTAGCTGGTAAGTCCGACAGGCACTACCGAACCAGCAAGTTCGAAAAAAAAGGCCGCTACCCAACCTTGGATAGCGGCCTTCAGACGTCGCTTTCAACTCAAGCGTGTTAGTCAGTGTCCTTATCGTTTGAGCTAAGTCGGTCCTCATCCGTGGGATCGATATTCATCCACTTCTTTTGCAAGTCACCTGGTGCGGATTCTCGCCACATGGAAAGAATCTCTTTGACATTCAAATGAGGATTGCCGCTCTCGTTTCCTTCCTTGCCACCTTGCGTTGGCTTCAAAGGAGACCAGAGCATATCGATGCGAGCGCTATCATTGTAATAACGTCCACCGATGATCTTGCCATCCTTATTCAAATCCAGGGCATAATGAAAGTACTTCTCTTTGTGCAACCGCGGTGACTTGACCATTTCATGTCCCGTGTTGACTGCATAAAGAGCTTTCATCTTGACTTCCCAAAGCCGTTCCGAATGTTTCTTGAGTTCGGCCTTGTAGTTATAGATGGGATAATTGTAAACCACCTTGCCAGGTACCGATTCCATACCAACCGGATGGTCCCCACGCCCCAACCAGTTGGTCAGCGTGACGTGCAGGGTAGCGGGATTGATCACGGTATCAATGCCACCCAGGAACTCTGTTTCCGAATGCATGTAAAGTTCGGCTAACAACCCCTTGATATCAGCAGGAGTAAAAACGACTCCATTGCGGACTACATTCTTGGCAGGTTCTGCATGTCGAATACAGGCAGCAGTCCAACCGTTGCAATGGCCATACCAGCCAACCGAGCGCCTTGCTCGCATTCGCTCAAAAAGACCAGGTGGCCGATTGAGATCCTCGAGGCGGGCCAGCCGGCTGGCCGTCGTCGCTCTGCGTGAACCACGTCTTCGGTCGACACCATCACTGTCAGGTCGGCGGCCAACATCAATGCGCTCAAAAGCCACCGCAAGTCCACGGCCACCATTGAACGCCATATCATATTTACCTAAAGCAGACATACCTCGGCTGGCACGTGAGTCAGTGCCGCCACCACGATCCGGATAGTCATGTCCGGAATACGGAATGCGATATTCGGGTACTGCTCCCTCTGTTGGCAACTCGGACAGTTGCCACTCCAATTTCGTACCCCACCAGCTTTCAAACATCTGGCTCTGGTACTCCACTTCATCCTTTTTGACTGCCAAACTCCCTTCTGGCACAGTCGCATCACCGCCTACCGCCAACGATAGGACTAATGTGAGAACATGTGTCACCATGACATTCTCCCTCTAAATTCCTTGATAACTCGTATTTTAAAAAGAAATGGGCCGAAAAAAAAAGACGCCCCCAGTGCAAAATCACGAGGGTCGTCTCTTTTCTTTTGCTCATTCAACCGAACGGTACTGCAAGTATAGCTCACAAATAACGTCCAGGAGCCGAATCGATTGATCCGACTACTACAAAAAGGCGGTTTAGCCCTTTTGGGTTGGCTTCT
>JAYGDG010000322.1:0-2626 GCA_046583015.1 Pirellulaceae bacterium
AGGAAATTCTGGGGAGAACGCGGGGCGCCATCTCCTTTAGGCTTTGTCTCGTCATCGGTGCCATACCGCTCGCGAGTCTCGGCATCTTCCTGGGTTAGATCTAATGCGTTAAACAGTTCTGGGGAGGTAAGAATCCCCATGGCACGCTCGGTAAACGTATCCATCCCTTCCATTTTTCCAGTCGCGTCACAATCTCGACGAAAACTGTCAAAGGCTCGCAATAACTGGCTACGATCTGCCAGCCGATCTGCCGTGATCCCTTGTAACACCAGGTCATCTTTCCCAGGTCCCTTGGGGCGAAATGATGATTGCCCCAGGCCCAGGAAACCAGGTCCCGGTTCGTTGTAGGGACGATGCTTCGTCGTATAGCAAAGGCTCACAAACGGCGGCGTCCCCTGAGTCACCGGACCCTGAAAATGATTCACCACGGAACCGAAATGAGGCCAACCCCCGGCCGGCGTATCCCGATCATGGTAGCCCGTCATGCACTGGTAGGAATAATGTGAGTCTCGAGCCCCCACCATCGATCGGATGGGAACCAGTTTATCCATGATCTTGGCCATCCGAGGCAGCTGATCGGAAATTTGAATCCCAGGCACATTGGTGGAAATCGGCTGGAAGGGCCCGCGGATTTCCTTGGGCGCATCAACCTTGATGTCATACATGTCCTGGTGGGGTGGTCCCCCACACATGTAGATCATGATGACGGCTTTGTGCGACAATCGCTCGCCGGCTTGCGCCTCTAGCTGCAATAGTTGTGGCAGCGTGAGACCGCCCAGACCCAGCCCACCGATGCGGAGCACATCACGACGCGTCACTCCGTTACAGAGCCGCTGGCGGCGATCAAGTTTTCCAAGAATCGAAAGCATCACGCATTCCCCAAAACAGCGGGACCCTCCAGTTACTATATCAAGAAGCACTCTTCCGACCAAACCAGATTCATCGCAGACTGGTAAAAATAACCATCCTTATCAATTCGGATCGACATTTTCCCAAGGCTTGCTTTAAAATCAGCGAACCAATCGATTAGAATAACCCTGTTTCACGTAAAACCGCTTTCCGCCACCAGCCATGAATGAATCTCCCTCCCTGCAACTTGACTTGTCCCAATGTCGCACCCGGCAACAGCGCCTGGTCCAGGTGATCAATGACCTGAACCTGGAACGTGTCGTCATCACCGCCCGAGAGAACATCCAGTACCTGACCGGGTTCCGTTCTTTTTACCTGCTGACGGCCGCCCTCTGCCTGGATGCCGATGGACGCAGCACGCTGGCAGCACCCAATGCCATCCCGGAACATGTAGAAGCCGACGAGGTGGTCACCTTTGAAGCTCAATGGCTCTCGACCCTCAGACAAGACCAGGTCCCGGCAGCAGCCCAGGCGTTGGCCGCAGCACTCGGACCGACTACCAGCACAAGGCTGGGCGCAGACTTTGGCTCCAGTGGACCTCACCCGCTGCACGCCCTCGGCAATCCGCAAATCTCCCTGGATGAACTGACCGACGTGGAACCGCAGTTGTGCCAGCTGCGTCGCCTCAAGGACTCCGATGAACTGGTCATGATCGAACGGGCTATTGCCTGCACGCATGCCATGTACGAGCGGGCCCGCGACATCATTGCCCCCGGAATCAATGAACTGGAAGTCTTTAACCAGTTGCACGCTGCCGCCGTCGAAGTGGCTGGCGAACCCCTCACGGCACTCGGAAATGATTACCAGTGCAATCAGCGTGGTGGACCGCCGAGAAATCGTGATGCCCAGGCAGGTGAACTCTTTATCCTGGACTTAGGACCGGCTTACCGAGGCTACTACGCCGACAATTGCCGTACCTTCTCGGTCGACCGAAACCCCACCGACGACCAGCTGGCCGCCTGGCAGGCGATCGTGGAGACGCTGGAGATGGTCGAGTCGACCGTCAAACCGGGCGTCTCGTCTCGCACGTTGTACGAGCAAGCGGCCGAGATGCTGGCCCGCTGCCCGCTGGGAGAATTTCCCCATCACCTGGGACATGGTTTTGGACTCTACCCTCACGAAGCTCCTCACCTGAATCCCAACTGGGATGACACGTTCCAGGAAGGTGAAGTCTTTACGGCCGAACCGGGACTTTATGGTCCCTCCCTGCAGGCCGGCATTCGACTGGAACAAAACTACCTGGTCACCGCCGACGGAGTCCAACGACTCACTTCGTTCCCGCTCGAACTCTAAAGAAAATTATTCTTCCCGCAGAGGCTTCTGGTTTTCCACGCGACAATCCTTGTAGCGAAATCCACCGTCCACGGCCAAAACGGAACCGGTAATATAGTCCGCGTCGTCCGAAGAGAGAAAGGCTGCCGCCCGGCCAATGTCCTGAGGAGTCCCCAGTCGTCCCCAGGGCAACAATTTTCCCTGCTCCTCGATGACCTCTGAACTGAACGTGACGTGTTCACCCGGGGTATCGATCCAGCCAGGTTCGATGGCATTCACATTGATACGATGTTCCGCCAGTTCCACGGAAATCGATCGCATCATGTGATTGAGACCTGCCTTGGCTGCCCCGTAGGCCACGCACAGTCCGATCGGCATCTCAGCCTGCACGCTGGAGATGAACACAATCTTACCGCCTGCCGCCCGCTCGACCATCTGCCGCGCA
>JAYGDG010000326.1:0-3193 GCA_046583015.1 Pirellulaceae bacterium
TCAAACAGGCTTCGGTCAAGGCCAGGCGTTCACCGCTCGTTATGCCCTCGGGATGTGAACCGATATTCACGATTCGTCCACTTGCTGGATTGATTTTGTAAGCCCAGATGGCTGCTCCCTGGTGAGTTTTTTTCTCCGGCGTGTCGTAACGGGCAAGAATTTCCGTCTCCTTCAGATGTGCCCCTTCTTTCAAGGACAGCCAGTTTCCGTTGTTGTGGTAAATGTCACCAACGTACTGGTCATCACCAAAGTTGCGGTACTTGAGTAGCGGCGAGTTGTCGGGAATGAAATGTCCCACCCGCTCTTTCTTGAGTCCCGTGTTGAGAGTATTAAACGGGAAGATGTGCAAGTAACCGAGTCGACGGGGGGTTTTGCTGTCAACATTTCGGCCGCTGAGAAAGGATCCTGCACAACTGCCACAGTAACTGCCACCCTGGTTGTAGAATTGCCGTAGCGCCTGTCGTCCACTTAGTTCTAGTGACTTGCCGTGGAGAGTTGCGGAGCCGCCATTAACGTACAGCATGCGAAATCGTGGCTGACCGTCCGGGTAGAGCAAGACACCGTTAGTATCGGTGGCAGATCCGGAAAACAGTTCGTTCTGCCTGGCAGCGTCTTTCCCGGCATAATATTCATAGGAGAGTTTCAGTGATTCGGCAGCCGGTAACATCTTGCGGCTGCTCAACTTCACTCCACCACTCATGAAGAGATCTTTGTAGAAGCCGGTGGCGGGTTTTTTTTCACCGTAACAGGCAGTCGCAGCGAACCACCCGTAACAAACTAGCAGGCAGAAAATCGATCGAATTGTTCTCTTCTTCACGGCTCGTACCTCGATCTGTTGGTAACGTCTGAAAGGGTGGATCAGACTGGTTCCGCTTAGCACTAGACTAGCATTTTCACGCTTCTGAAGCCACCTGCGCTGACGGAGGTTGCCCGCCGTTAGATCATTGATTTAGGCGAGTGGTTGAGGTTTAATCAAGGGTTGGATCGATCGGTGATGGCCGAAATGAAGGCCAAGTTTCGAGATTGGACCGCTGTCGCGGATAAAGGAAAGAACGATGACGTTGAAAACAGTTGTTGCTTGCCTCTGCCTGAGCGCGGGTTTTGTTGCTCTTTCGGAGGCCAGCCTTCAGTCAGCGGAAGCTCAATTTCCGGTAACGGCCAAACGGATCCTGTTCCTGGGAGATTCGATCACCCATGCCGGACATTACATTGCCCTGATCGAAACACAGCTGCGAATGGCCGGTAACGGGGCGCTACCGGAGATGATCAACTTGGGCTTGCCGAGTGAAACCGCTTGCGGACTCTCTGAACCGGATCATCCTTTTCCGCGGCCCGATGTTCACGAACGATTGGACCGGGCGCTCGACAGGGTAAAACCAGATGTCGTCGTGGCCTGCTATGGGATGAACGATGGAATCTATTATCCATTCAGTAAAGAACGCTTCACCACGTACCAGCAGGGAATCAAGCGGCTGATCGACAAGGTGCACAAGTCTGGGGCCAAGTTGATCTTGATGACACCGCCTGCCTTTGATCCTTTGCCGTTGCGTAAACAGGGGAAATTACGTGGCCCGGAGGCAGAAAAATTTGCCTGGTTCGCGATCTATGAAAACTATGACCAGGAAGTTCTGGCTCGGTATGCAAAGTGGATTGTACAACAGCGGAAAAGCGTTGAGATGGTGATTGACTTGCACACACCGGTCACCAACTACGTGGCCGCCAAGCGGAAAAAGAATCCGGACTTTACGATGTCGCCCGATGGGGTTCATGTAAACAACGAAGGCCATTCGGTACTGGCGGACGCCATTCTAAAAGCCTGGCAGGTCAAGCAGAAACCAGCCGATCAAGCACTGTTGAAACTGGTTTCCCAGCGTCAGCAGTTGTTGCATCAAGCATGGGTGAGCCATGTCGGGCACAAACGACCTGGTGTCAAAGCCGGCCTGCCTGTCCAGGAAGCTCAGCAATCAGCCAGGCACATTGAAGAACAGATTAGCCGTTTACTCAAGGAAACGAAGTAACTGTCGAACGCTGTCCCGGGTTTTGCCCTCCTGCCCGAGAACTGCTTTGGCTGGGCTCACCAAAGGGCCTGTTGGTAACGTGAGTTGGAGATCATGTCATGCGTAGTCTGTTGTTTAACCGTCGCTGGTTGTTTTGGATTGTTGCCACAGCAGTACTTCACGGTACTTCTGATGCTGCCCCCCAAGTGAAACCACTGACTGATGCACAGGTCAAAGAATACAAGTTGGAGCGGGCCTTCTATAAGAAAGGAACCCTGGTTCAGGACATATTGATTGCCACCTCCGACCAGGTATCCGACTTCGCGCACCTCGAAACCGCCTACCTGTTTGACATGATGATGAAGAGTATCAAGCCAGAGATCGCACAACGTATCCGGGAACAGAAAGTCCTTTGTGTACTGGTTGGTCACAAGGAATTTACGTCCGATGTGCCGCAGTTCAAGACCAACAAGACCGGCAAGGAATTGGATTTCTATAACTGGCGTCAACGGGGGTTTCTTACTCGCAGAGATAATCGTCCGGTTGTCCTCTTTGCTGAAGAAGATGTGCTGGAATACGAAGGTGGAATGCAACTGGAAAGCATCCTTATCCACGAATTTGGTCATGTGATTCATGGAGCCGGCTTCGATAAGCAGTTGCAAGAGCGACTCACCGAGACCTTCGAGCGTGCTAGGGCCAAGGGGATCTGGAACGACGGACGGGCGGCCCAGCGTTACCGTCGCGTCACCAGTGTTAAACCGGTTAGCCTGCTTGATGCCCTGGTTGCTTCGTTTCCGCGTCAGCCACCAGCATTGATCAAAAAATGTCTCGACGGTGGTGACATCCTTGTTAACGGCAAGCCGACGACATCAAAAGTGAACGTGACTAGAGAAGACAAGGTGCGGATTGTCTTCGGTGGTCCCAAGGAATGCTATGCACACAAGAATCGAGCGGAATACTGGGCTGAAGTTTTGCAGTGCTGGTACGACACGAATCGAACCATGGATCATGACCATAATCACATCCATACCCGCCAGCAACTCAAGGCCTACGATCCGGTGGCAGCCAAGCTCTGTAGCGACGTGCTGGGAGATTCCCCTTGGCGATTTGTTTCTCCTCGCCAACGGGCAGGGCAGGGGCACCTGGCAGGGTTTGATCCCACCACTGCTCCCAAGGTCGTCGACCCGAAGCATATT
>JAYGDG010000328.1:0-2533 GCA_046583015.1 Pirellulaceae bacterium
CGACGCTCTTCCGATCTTGATGAACCCAATGACTGAGAATATCGATCCATCTCCTTATGATCCGGGGCGGTTCCTGGAAGACCTGCGGACTACGGCCGAGGCGATCCAGGCTCCCTTTAATCGTTCAGTGGTCCAGCAAACGCTGGACGTCTTCGATGCTGAACTGCGTCGCTGCGTGGTGCAATTGAAAGCTACTTGCCAGGAGGAGGCGGGTGTTTATTATCGTTTCTTCTATAAGTGGGAACGAGACCTGACGGCGCTGGCCCAGGAGCATGGCTTGATTCCCCGCGAGTCGTCTCCGATCGTCGACTTACAGCAACAGGTGCTGACAAATTATCCCGGATCGACCCGGGCAGGACTGGACCTGGAAACTGGATTCGGGCTGGCAAAAGTTTGGACCTTCACCGGCAGGCCAACACCGATCGAGCAATTATGCAACCTGCCAGCCATCCCGGAATCGGTACATCAGCACCTGGATTTCTTCCAGCGGCACGGGTTGCGCCATGTTTTTTTCGTGGCTTCGGATTTTCAGCAGAATTCGATGAACGTCTACTTCGGCCTGGAAGAGGACTGTCGCAACGAGAACTGGCTTCGCAGTCTAGCCGAGGAGACTGGCGAAAGCCCCGATGACGAGGCCCTTTCCCAGATGCTTGCGTCGCTGGCGGTTTCGGTCGGTGTCGGAGCGACCTTTTGCTGGGATTCCCCGGAGATGGGACGCTGGTGCTTGTACGGTTTGAATGTTCCCTATGACGATCCATCGCTGGTTGATGGTGTGCCCCCGTTGCCAGACCGTTTGCAGCGTTTTCGAAAGTCAGCTCCCACGTTGAATGAATCCCCGCAGTACAATGTTGCCTGGTCATTTGGCCAGGCCGGGTTGTATACCAAGTTGGAAAAAAGTTACGCCAAGGATGCGGACTATTTTCTTACTAGCGAGATGGGAGGTAACTTGACTCATCCAGCAGCTTCTGGTGTGGACCAGTAACGTGCATGTACCCCAAGGACACTGGCTGCTCGGCCATATTCCCGCGCTGCTAAAGGATCCCCTGTCACTGCTAGACCAGTGTGATGGTGGCGTTGTTCCCCTGCGGCTTAGACGGAGAGCCTGGTTAATCCTCGATCCCCCTGACGCGCTGCACGTGCTGCAACATAGCGAGTTCGTGTACAGTAAGGGACGAGCATTTCGTTACGGCAAGAAACTCTATGGCAACAGCCTGCTTATTAGTGAAGGTGAGCAACATCAGCAGCAGGTGAAAAAGATCGGCGGGCTGTTGTTTCAGGATTCGTCGCAAACCTTCTTGCAACCGGCCATCGACATTACCCGCCGCTGGCTGAGCCGCTGGAAAGATAGAGAAGTCATTGATTTATGGCCCTGCCTGGTGGAATTGACGTTGGCGATTAGTAGCCAGGCAATCTTTGGCCAGGATTATTTGCCTGTCTGGCTGACGCAGCAACCAGCGTCACGATCAGATGAGATACTGCAGGCCTATGAAAGAGCAATGGCCCACGTGGTGCGACGGAATTTTTCACTGGTTTCGCTACCCGACTGGTTGCCAACGCCTGCCAATCGTCGTTACCACAGGGCGATTCGAACGTTAAACCGGGCCCTGGACACTTCCGTGCAACAACGCCTGGCCGGTGAAGGTACAGGCGGTTTCTTGGATCAACTGCTCAGCGAACACCAGCGGAATCCTGCTGAGCTCAGTCGTGAACAGGTGCGAGACCAGGCCCTGGTCTTATTGCTGGGTGGCTACGAGTCAACCGCCACCGCTCTTTGCTGGACCCTACTGTTAATGTCGCAGCATGATTCCATACGGACACGCCTGCGAAACGAAGTGCGCACGGTCACCGGTGGGCAATTGCCGGAACCCGCCCAGGTATCATCGCTGAAGTACGTGGCCCAGGTGTTCTCCGAATCAATACGGCTCTATCCGCCGCCCTGGTTGATTCCACGTACCGCGGTTCAGAATGACGAACTGCCCTCGGGGCAATCAATTCGACGCGGCGTACAGGTTTTCCTGAGTCCTTATTGCACGCAACGTGATTCCCGTTTCTTTACAGATCCGTTGGTGTTTGACCCAGATCGATTCGATCCTTCGCTCGTTAAAGAGCACGAGGCAGGCAGCTATTTCCCCTTTGGACTGGGGCCACGGAACTGCCTTGCCGAGTCCATTGGTCGCGCGCAGGCAACCCTGATCCTGGCAACCATCTTTCAGCACCACCAATTTCAGCTGGTCTCCACTGAAATTCCCCGCCCGGTTCCACTGCTCACACTTCGGCCACCACAGCCGTTACCAGTTCGGATCGAGTATGTGGGGTGAGGAGATGCTGGCTTTCCTGGAATCTCTTGGATCAGCAACCGAGCAGCCAGGGGGCATACGATACAATTCAGCTTGGCAGGATCGTGAAGGCGCCTACTCGAAAACCGATTCATCCAGCACTAGCCGGTAGATCGTCCCCTGGTAGCCGACGATGAACAGTTCCCCGTCGGCAGCGATGCCAAAGGAGGCGGGCTTTTCAGGGACCATGCCGATCT
>JAYGDG010000485.1:0-1814 GCA_046583015.1 Pirellulaceae bacterium
GCAAGGCAATTGCCGAGGTAGTGGACGTCTCCGACCCCGAGCAGATCGAGTCTCTCTTTGAACGGGTGGATGCGAACTGCGGCCGGGTGGATTACCTGGGCAACGTGGCGGGTGACGGCCTGCTGCGTCGGCCTGAAGAAATCACCATCGACGAGCTGAAGCAGGTCCTGCAGAACCTGGTCGTGGGACGTTTTGCCATGTGCCAGCAGGCCGGTCGACGCATGCTCGCAGCCGGTCGTGGCAGCATCGTTAATATCGGCTCACTGGCCAGTAGCACCGCACTGGGGCGACATCACATCGCCTATAGCATGTCGATGGGAGCGGTCATCCAAATGACCCGCGAGCTGAGCACCGAATGGAGCAGCCGGGGAGTACGCGTGAATGCTATCTTGCCTGCCCAGGTCACCAACGACAGCCTGCGGGAACGCATGCAAGCAGATCCTGACCTGGAACAACAGTTTCTCAGCGGCATCCCGATCGGTCGCCTGGGAGTTCCCGACGACATCAAGGGGCTCTCGGTTTTCCTGGCATCCGATGCGGCCAGCTGGATCACCGGCGCCCTGATTCCCATGGACGGTGGCAACATGGCACTCAACGGCGGCGGCACGCCGGGCTGGATGACCGCGCCCGCGTGATCGCTTAACCGCCGCAAACTTTACAGGCCCGTCCATCTCCGGTCCCACAGGCGCGCCCCGCTTTCGACTTGCCAAACAGGTAGCACTTCCGATTATGGCGAATCCCACTGTCTGGATTCAACCAATGCGTTACGCCCGCTGGAACGTCCTTGGCAGAATTTCCACCGCTGGTCGATTTCTTGGCAGAAGATTTGTTAGAGTCCTTTCTTCGCCACTGCCAAGGAGCCACGGCACCGGCGTCTTGCCACAGTCCCCGACCGGCTGAGCGTGCTGCCGTCTCGGCTGCTGCCAATGCCTCGTCCGAGGAATACTGCTTGTAATGCCAGGCACAACCATCCTTAACCAGCTGCAGGTTCACGTTCTGACCGTCGACCAGCAACGTTCCCAGGTAGCGCTGGTAACGATCCTGGCCCGAGATCCTGGCAGTCACCTCTTTACCAAAAATGTAGTTCGACAATGCCTGCTTGGCGTTCTTACCGAAAGGCTGGCCGAGTTCTGGTGTGTCAATTCCCTCCAGGCGAATCTTGTACTCTTCTTTCCCAACCAGCAACGTACAGCTGTCACCGTCATGAACACCAACAATTTCACCCTCGGCTGAATCCGCCAGTTCAGCGGCGGTCAACTCACCAGACTGCTCTGCCTGGGTAGCAGAAGACGCCTCCTCATCGGTCGACTGGCTGACCTGGTTTTCTTGCTGACAACCAGCCAGCAGGATGATCAACAGCCAGTAGAAACCTTGATTCACAAATCGAAGCATCATCCTTCCCCCTCCGTTACGCCACACAAAATCTTCGTGGCAGCAGCGTGTCACACAAGGACACGGCTAACCCAGCGACAAGTATAGCGAAGATCTTCTCTCACTGACCAGACACATCGGTAGCCCAAATCACGAAAAACTTACCTGGTTCATGGCATTGGTGACACAGAAATGATAATCTCTGTTGTTGGCATTTTTGGAGACTAAGGCCCGGGAAACTCACCATGTCGCTAAAAAAAATAACACGTCGTCGTTGGCTCAAAACGGCCGGACTGGCTGCCACAACGGCCCCCTTATTTGTCGGCTCCAGCGTTTATGCCAAGGCTTCCGAGCCACTGGCCATTGGCTCACGTCGAGAACTGTTTGTCGACCGCCAATTGATCGATCGACTGGCCGGAACCGCAACACTAAGATTGCAACAC
>JAYGDG010000552.1:0-1530 GCA_046583015.1 Pirellulaceae bacterium
CGACGCTCTTCCGATCTGCCAGACCCAGGCATCTGAACAACTGGCTGACTTTGATGACCAGCCAGCGTGGGTCTCCATGCCCCAAGCACAGCCGGTCACTCCTAAGGAGGCTCAGCTACTAAAAGACATGTTGAGCTTTTATGACCAGTTCATTGTCAGCAATGCTGACGACACGACACTGCAAGTCAAACGAGCCGACGCACAGCAGCGTGTCGGAAAAATCCAGTTACTACTAGGAAAAACCAAGCTCGCCGAATCAGCATATCGTCAAGCCTTGGAAACGTTTCGGCAGTTGCACGAAGAATTTCCCGACAACGAGACGTACCCGCTGCAAGCCATCGCGATCAAGAGTGAACTGGGGATGCTCTGCCGGACTGATGGCCGACTACTGGACTCGGTGAATCATCACCGAGAAGCACTGGAGTTTCTAGATAAGCTGTCCAAGCCCATTCGCCAGACGGCAGCAGCCCGCTTTCGACGTGCCCGCATCTATAACTTACTCGGCCTGCCGCCACAGCGAGGGGCGCGCCACGGAACGAGTGACCCTGGGATGGCCGCCAAGATGCTCGATAACATTCTGCAAGAAATGGGCTCTTCACGGGTTGACCTCTATCTTCAATCCGAACAGATCCTGGATGATCTGATACGCCAGTATCCCAAGAATGCAAACTACCAGATCGAAAAGGTTCGTGGCCTGACCAACATGATGCGAGTTTCCAATCGCCCCAACATCCTGCCTGATCCCTGGATTCTTTGGAATGACGCTAAGGACATCGTCAAGCAATTGCTGGCCGAACAGCCTGACAACGCAAACTACCAGTACGAATTCGCGCTGCTGTTTGTCCAGAAACTGCAGCCCGGCAGAAAACAGATTCCCTTGAACAAGATCCGGGCACGCCTGGAAGAGGCCATCACGATTTGTGACCAGTTGTATCGGCGTTATCGCCACGTACCGGAATACACCAAGTTGTTAGCCCAGGCGCTCTACAATCGAGCTGAATTTGAAGTGCGGTATACCAAGCTCCGAAGTGAACCGGACCGACTGCACAAGGCAGTCGAACTCTTTCGTGAATCCATTGATTATCAACAAAGACTGGCCAGTCAGTTTCCGGACGTGCTGCAATATCAAATCAGGTTAAACCAGTCATCTCATCGGCTTAGCGAAACGTATGAGCGGTTAGGGAGAATCCAGGATGCCCAGGCCGTTCTGGAACTGAACATTAAGGAATTTGACCGCTACCTCGATCAACACCCACAGTACGAAGATGCCCGACGCATCCTTATTTACGACTACGAGTTGCTGGCAACCCTGCTCGACAGAAACGGACAAAGCCGGTTTGCCCAGGTAGCCCGAGACAAGGCGCAAAAGCTGCGTGACCAGTTCGTCGCCGACCCGAATAAAGATCCTTTTCAGAAAGAACCGCTCGACGACCCGCCAAGCTAGGTACCCAGGACTCAGGCGGAGATCTTCAACGCGAGGCCCGTTCTCGCCACTGCTGAAAATCGCGTCGCTGCAACATCTCCTCCAAC
>JAYGDG010000663.1:0-2825 GCA_046583015.1 Pirellulaceae bacterium
ACCCTGCTCAGCCGCCCAAACAGCCAATTGTTCCCGAAAGATCTTCGAGTTATGGCGAATATCGACTGGTAAACCTGGGTGAATCAAAACTTGCTGAACCAGTTCCGTGAGTTGATGGCTGCCGGCCAACGTCAGCAACTCCTGGACGAGTTGCTGACGATCGTGGTCGTCACCACACTGCTTGTCAGGCCACAACTCAACAATCATTATCGGTCGCTGTTGATCGGCAGGGCCGATACCGACAAGCGCGGACCGATAGACTCGCGGGTGCTGGTTAAAAATGGTCTCGCAGGGAATGGTAAACATAACGCCGTTGGGCGTCCTGACTCGGTGGGCTTTACGTCCACAAAACCAAAACCGGTCTTCTTCGTCAAGGTAACCAACATCTCCCATCCGATGCCAGGTCTCTCCCTGGTCATTGACTTTGTGATCGGCATTCGCCTCGATCCTGGTTACGTACTCTTTCGTCACCACCGGTCCCCGAACCATCAACTCGCCGATTTCGCCTGCCGGCAAGGGCTCGACCTCCGCCATTTCAGTAAGAGGACCGTCTTCGATACGAATGACCTTCCATTGAATCTGCGCAAAACGCCGCCCCACGCAAGTACCGGCACCCTCGCGGGAACGAGCAATCGTCTCCTGGAGAACTTCAGTTGCCGAAGTCGAAGCCACTGGCAAGGCTTCGGTGGCACCATAGGGTGTGTAAATGTCACCCTGTGGGTGAATTGCCTGACTGATGCGCCGCAACACGTGTTCCGGCACAGGTGCACCAGCTGACAAGACCCGTTTGAGGGTTGGCATCCGGGCACCGGTCTGTTCGCAGTGCTGGCCAACCGTCGTCCAAAGGGCCGGCGAACCAAAAGCCTGGGTGATGCCCCATTGGTTCACGGGATCAATAATGTTCTTTGGGTCAACCTCCGCTGGCCGTGTTGGATCCATATCTGGGATTACCGTGGAAACTCCCATGACACTGTTAAACAGTGCAAACAGCGGAAACCCTGGCAGATCGATTTCACCTGCCTGGATACCGTAGAAGTCTCGAATTTCATCAATCTGGCTACAAAAATTCTGGTGACAATAAAGCACTCCCTTGGGAGGACCGGTGCTACCGGTCGTAAAAATAATGGCCGCGGGATCATCGGGACTGGTCTGCGGGGGCCGAAACGACTGGTTGGCTGACTGCCGTAGCTTTTTCAGCGTGGTGCCACCCCAAAACCAGCGGCGACCAACGGTCACATTATGACGGGCCTGCGAAAATCGCCGTTTAAACAGGATCCGCATGGCATGTACCAGCGGAATTCCCACAAACCCGGCAGGCTCTACTTCTTCCATGCACTGCAGCAGGTTCTTACGTCCCATGCCTGGATCAATCAGGACCATCACCATGCCAGCTTTGAGCATGGCAAAAACCAGTGAAACAAACTCGATACTCGGCCGTACTGCCAGCACCAGGCGAGAACCGATGGGGATCCCCATGGCCTGAAAGCCTGCCGCTATCTGATCAGAATCTTTTTGCAGTTCAGCAAAGGTCACTTGATGATAAGACCGTGAGGCTGGTCCCGTTCGTTTGCCAGCCACCGCAACGGCCATGGCCTCCGGCATGTCAGCTGCTACTTCTGATAACCGCATGCCGACATTCATGACTCTGAAACTCCTCGAAAACGCCTACGGCCTGACCTGTGATCAGCGATCGACTTTCGCAGCCAGGTAATCCCACACACAGCGACTGATGTCAACTCCCACCGTCCGAGCCAGAGCTTTCCAGCCAGGAACCGCGTTGACTTCCAGCACGTAAGGCTGTCCGGAGGGTGCCAGTAACACATCAACGCCTGCCAATGGTGCTTCAATCACGCTGGCTGCCTGTCGAGCAAGGGTCAACAGTTCGACGGTTAGCTTAACGGGTTCTGTTCGTGCACCGCGGCTCACATTGGTTCGCCAGTCTTGATCGTTACAGCGACGCATGGCAAAGGCCTCATCTCCAATTAGCAGGACACGAATATCAAAACCACCGTGCTCAATAAACTCCTGTAAATATAACACGGACTCTGATTGCCGATGGGTCTGAAAAGCTCTTTCTGCCGAATCTGGTGTTGTCAGTCTCATCAAACCACGACCTTCACCTCCAAAGAGTGGTTTCAGCACCACGTCACCACCAAGTTCCTGATAAGCATTTCGTGCCTCTTCAACGTTCTGGCAAACGATTGTTCGCGGGACAGGAATTCCTGCCATGTCCAAGCGACAGGTCGCGAGGTATTTGTCAACTGCCACTTCAACCGCACGCGGAGGATTCACCACCAGCCCACCTTGTCGTTGATAACACCCCAGGATATCCATACGAAACACAATCTCTTCCAGCGATCCGGGCGGCATGGTTCGAACCAGGAGGGCATCGAGTGTCATTAGATCCACTCCACCTGCAAACCAGCGGGCCGCCGAAGAACCAGCGGCTGTCCCACCGACTTGATCGCTGTCCCTATCCGGGCAACTCCCGCAGCGGCCACAGAGATCAGTAAAACGGATCGGCAGGAGACGTTCATCGGAGGAGGAGGCCCGCAACAAATCTGAGTAGTACCAGCTGTCTGCCGAGCCAAGAAACCCTACTTGCATCGCGATACTCACTGACCCGTTTAAGAACGAATTGAAATCAAGGGCTGTTTGCTAGGCGGATCCAAATGACTGCTGCAACACTTCCGGACAAAGGGCCCCAAACTCGTGACAGACACCGGTTTCGACATTTACCAGTTGCACGGAGGCTGGACTGAACAAATGCGGATCAATCTTGTAGAAGTCCCGGTCATAGGACTCGAAAATCTGTTGAAAAGGAC
>JAYGDG010000675.1:0-1520 GCA_046583015.1 Pirellulaceae bacterium
CAGTTCCTAAGATGACCAGGCCGATGCTCGTTAACACGAGACCACTAAAAAATGTCTTTTTCTTCATCACAGCTCTCCTCTGTTCAAGAATGTCACGAAAAACTTGCGATGAATGGACGGAACTGGCCACCCAGAAGTTCCACTTATCTTACGGTTGAAACGGAACTTTTTTCGTAACGGGTCTGTAACGGGCTTGCAGGGGAGACCCGTCAGTCAAGGGACCGATTGAGCTATATTTTTCTGGAAAGAGGGTGGTCAGCGGACTAATTTGTTACGCTATGAGTTGATGTTGAGCTCTGACCAGGCCAACCACGAAGCAGGAAATGATGCCAGAGAACCATGACTCCGAACAGCAACACAAAGACATCGGTTCCACCGTGGGGCTGTTGTGGAGCACGGCACTGACGGCGCAATCCAAACCGCGGCAGACGTTACGCGTCGACAAGGCGAAGACCGTGCCACAAGCCCACGATTTAGTTGTTCGATCCAAGTTGGTGCGACAGTCGGATGAGCCACAGGATCAGCCAGCAGACTATGAACTGGGTGGCCTGCTCGGCGAAGGTGGCATGGGACTGGTTTATGACGCGCGGCAAGCTGCCGTTGATCGCCGGGTTGCCGTCAAGATGTTGAAGCCTGATATCAATAAAAATGACCAGCTGCGCGAGCAGTTTCTCCACGAAGCGGTTGTCACGGGGGAATTAGATCACCCCAATATCGTGCCGATCTACGACTTGAGCAGCACGGAAGAGGGCGTGCTGTTTTATGCCATGAAGCAGATTCGCGGAACCCTCTGGAGTGACGTGATTCGGGAGTATTCGGAGTCGCAGAACCTGGAGATCCTGCTGCGAGTTTGTGATGCCATTTCATTTGCCCATGCTCGCAAAATTGTGCACCGTGACCTGAAGCCGGAGAATATTAAACTCGGTGACTTCGGTGAGGTCTTTGTGCTCGATTGGGGCCTGGCCATGGCCTGTTCTGAACTTCCAGAAAAGAGGTTGTCCGCATTGAGAGTCCTCGGTGGTACACCCGCCTATATGGCCCCGGAAATGACTGTGGGACCATTGGACCGCATCGGCCCAGGTAGTGACATTTATCTTCTCGGGGCAATTCTGTTTGAGATTTTGACTGGCCAACCGCCCCACGACGGGAAAACGGCTACCGATTGTCTGGTTGCCGCCGGTACGAATGAGATCGTGGAGACGGAGCAGACAGGAGAGTTGATCGAGATCGCCTGGAAGGCGATGTCCACGAAACCCGCAGATCGCCATCACTCGGTCAAAGAGTTCCAGAAGTCCATCCTGGACTACCAGCAACATCGACAAAGCAACGTGCTGGTGCAAAAAGCGAATGAAATACTTGCCAGTGCCATATCAGAAGATACCTACGAAGACTTTTCGCAGGCCATCTTTGGTTTTCGACAAGCCCTCTCCTTGTGGCCTGGAAATCAATCCGCAGCAACCGGTTTGGAAGAGTCTCAAGTCAAGTTCTCTCAGTCTGCGCGGAACCGTGGTGACTTTGAC
>JAYGDG010000852.1:0-1796 GCA_046583015.1 Pirellulaceae bacterium
AACAAATCGGGTTGCTCCGGCCCCGGATAGATATCAATTTCCCACAGCGTCACGATTCTGTTTTCCTGTTTCCAAGAGGCGTGTTACCTTTTCCATGTCATCCTTGTCCAAGGCCTCACGGAAGGATGTCAGCAATTGTCCAAACTTGTCCATAGACTTCAAGACGTGAACCTTGTTCTGTCGGAATATTTGACGCCATAACTGCACGTCGCCCGCCGCCACCCGCGTGGTATCAAGCCAGCCAGGCCCAGCCAATGGTAATTGGTCAGCAGCGGTGCTAGCGGCCAGTAAGGTGGCCAAAACATGCGGTAAATGACTAATCGTCGCGATTTGCTGGTCGTGCGCTCGGGGAGACATCCGGACCACACGAGCCCCCAGGGACTGCCAAAAACGGCTGATTTGACTCACATCCGGGCGACAGCTCTGCGGCCCCGGGGTCAAAATGGCCAAACGGTCCTGAAACAGGTCTGGATGGGCAAACTTGACCCCCGCTTTCTCTCCACCGGCCAGCGGATGACTTCCCACAAATCGAACAGCAGCCGGCAGCCGCTCCTTAAGTTCTGAAACAATTTGTGCTTTGGTACTGCCAACATCGGTAATCAAGGTCCCTGGACCTGCCTCTTTGGCCACCGCACAAACATGATCTACCACGTTGTCGACAGGCGTGCAGACCACCACCAGATCAGCTTCTGCCACACCACGAGACAGGGATGTCGTCGTTTCGGTAACTGCTCCCCGTCGCCGAGCCTGCTGCAGTCGGGAGGCCTGGCGGCCTATACCAATCACACGTCGAGCAAGTCCCCGCTCCCTTAGTGCCAAACCAATGGAACCACCCAACAATCCGACGCCGACGATCGCAACAGTTTCTGTTGATTGGTTCATAGCTGGCTTAACCGGGAAGAAAGAACGAGGACAAGGTAACAGATTTTCACCCTTCTTCATGCCCCCCAGGAAAAATCGGCCGCGGAAAGAGTGTCTTTTTCTTGTCGAACTCCTTATCATAATGAAACTGTGAGGCCCTTCGGCTGGTAATTCTCCCGCTGCTGGAAACGCCCGCAGAGAAGAGAAACTCACAACGATTTCAATTCAAACTTCTCCGGAGACCTGTTTTGGCTGCCATCGGACTCAAGCAACTGGCCAACATGTGTCGGCAGATCGGGGTAGCCCTCCGTGCTGGACTGGATATTCGGAAAGTCTGGCAGCATGAAGCGCAACGGGGATCGCAGGGACACCAGTATCGGGCGCAACAGGTCCTGGACCAGATCAACGATGGTGATGCGCTGGCCGAAGCCATGAGGTCTGTCTCCCCTTATTTCCCCGCCTTGACCTGTGACCTGGTTGAGGTGGGTGAAACAGCGGGCAGGCTGGAAGAAGTATTCCAAAAACTAGCCGATCATTATGACCACATGTTCAAATTACGCCGGCAGTTTTTCGGAGACATTGCCTGGCCGGCACTCCAGTTAGGAATGGCAACGCTCATTATCGGTGGCATGATCTGGGCATTCTCGGCACTGCCTGCTGAACCGGTACCGATACTGGGATTAAAGGGAACCAGGGGGCTGGTGATTTATGCCACCGTGGTCGGCGGAGTTCTGGGAAGCCTCGTGGCGCTCGGCCTGGCCGTCACCAAGGGATGGCTGGGAAGCGGACCGATCGAGCTAATCAACAAAATTCCTGTTGTCGGTAACTGCATCAAAACGATGGCGATTGCCCGCTTCTCTTGGACCTTTTCCATGGCCCTGAATGCGGGCGTGGACGCACGAAAATCGATGAAGCTGGCCTTGCGCAGCACCCAC
>JAYGDG010000067.1:0-4752 GCA_046583015.1 Pirellulaceae bacterium
TGCGCGCTGCAGGTCCTGCTGATTAGCTCCGTTCTGTTTGCCGGCGTGTCGTCTTCTGTGACTGTGCAGGAGCTCGCCGCTAGTGAAGAGGCAGACTCCCCCTTTGAAGAGCAGGAGGAGCAGGAGGAAGAGGTTGCCAAGTTCTCCGAGCAGCAGGCGCGCTACTCGAAGGGGAACCTCAGCCGATGGCGCGACGGGGACCGTAGCTCATTTACGTACGGTCGTGGTACCCGACGCGCCATTGAAGGGCACTGCCTCGCCAACGGCCTGAGGGCGCCGCTGCTGCACTAGTCAGCGCCGCGTTTGCGCGCAACGGCAGAGCGATGCTGCGCTCCTGGACATTGGCCGAACGATGCTCGGCTGTGGCCGCTGGCGTGGTTCGACGGCGCATTCGCGAGAGCCCACTGTTCCCCCTCTGATCCCCGTCATCTTAAGCCCCTGTTTTAGACACACATGAACCACCCCACACCTCGTCGTTCCGTCGAGATCATTCAGAATCTTACGGCTGGCCTCACGGTCAGCTTCGTGGCGATCAGCCTGGGCGCCGCCTTTGGAATTCTCTCCGAACGGGGGGCGTTCGCGGGGATTTTATCGGCCGGAGTGATTGCCTTCATCACGGCGTTATTTGGTGGCACGCGGATCCAATGTTCCGGACCGACGGCACCGATGACCGCGGTTACCGTGATGATCGTGGCGTTTGCCGCGGAACAACTGAGCCTTAAATTACCCGAGGCGGATGTGGACGCCGATCGGTTTATCAACATGGTGTTTGTGTTGACCGGTGCGATCATGGTGTTAGCCGCGGTGTTGCGGCTGGGCCGGTTTATCATGCTGGTGCCCAAGACCGTGATCTCCGGATTTATGAACGGGATCGCCATCCTGATCTGGATTGGACAGCTCGAAACACTGTTTGGGCTGAAGCTGCAGAGGGTCGGGAACTCCTGGTGGATCCGGCTGGTTGAAACGGACCGCATCGGAGGTCCCCTGGTGCTCAATGTGCTGGTCGCTGTTGCAACGCTGGTGCTGGTGTTCGTGGTTCCCCAGCTGGTTAAGCGGTACACGCAAAAATGGCGATTATTGTTTCCCGGCACGATCGTCGCGATTGTGGTGATGACTGCCGTGGTGCATGGGGCAGGTTGGGCGATCGAATTCATTGAACTCAATACCCGCCTGGCCTCCTTCGATGATTTGGCAAAGCTGGTGGCGAAGCAGATTCCCAACCAATGGTCCTGGGAACTGGTCTGGCTTGGACTCCCTTTTGCCATCCAATTGGCCATGCTAGCCTACCTTGATACGTTGCTGACGGCCCTGGTGGTCGACAAGAAGCTGCAGGAAAAAGTCGGTGGTTCGGAACGGACCAAGCAGAATCGCGAGTTGGCGGCGCAGGGTGTTGCCAACGCGGCCGTGTCTATGTTCGGTGGTATCCCGGGTGCGCAAGCTACCATTCGCTCTGTGCTGATTGTCAACGAAAACGCAACATTGCGGCTGGCAAGTATCTCAGTGGGCCTGTTCGTGGTGGTGGAAATGGTACTGTTTCAGGACTACCTGAGTTTGATTCCGCAGGCCGTGTTCAGTGGGATTTTGTTGAAGGTTGGTTACGACGTTTTTGACTGGCCGCCGGTTGTGACTTACCTGAAAGGTAGATCGGGTGCCAGTTCGGCAGAACGACCTGCGCAGAAAAAGGTGAGTGGCCTGCAGGTAACTCGGATAGACCTCCTGTTTATCGGTGGTACCACGGCGATAACGGTGTTCGCCAACTTGAACATTGCGGTAGTGAGTTTCACGGTGTTGTTCTATCTGCTCCGTCTCAAAATGCGGGTACCCGACTTGCATGTGGCAGGTGAGGCGGCTGACGGTGGGGACACGCCGCACGAATTCATCGAACCGTGATGCGCATGGTGAGTTGGGCCGTAATGAAGCTGCTGGTTATTTGATGATGAATTGATATGGGCGAGGAATGATATGAACGATATTGTGGAGGCGGCTTTATTGCGACTGAAGGAAGGGAACCAGCGATACGCGGCAGGGCAAAGCGTCAATGCGATCACCGCTGCCGAGACGCGGCGTTCGCTGATTGGATCACAGCAGCCCTTTGTGGCCGTCCTGGGGTGCGCGGATTCGCGAGCGATTCCTGAGTTAATTTTTGATGCGGGGATCGGCGAGCTATTCGTAGTGCGGGTCGCGGGGAATGTCATTAATCCGCAAAATAGTGGCAGTCTGGAATACGCGGTGGAACATCTGGGTGTGTCGCTAATCGTGGTGCTGGGTCACCAGAATTGCGGCGCCGTCTCCGCGACACTCGATAACTACGACGGTCCCGGGCACATCCATACCATTACCGAGGCCATTAGCGAGGCGATCGACGAGGCCCAGGAGCTGCCGGGCGATCCGCTGCTTAACACGGTGCAGGTTAACGCCCGCCGGATGGCCCGTTTGCTGAGGGCTACCGAGCCGATTCTCTCGGCAGCAGTGGAAGCGGGTACGCTGCGCATCGTGCCGGCCTACTATGACTTTGAACACGGTCTGGTCGAGTTCCTGGCAGAATAAGCCAGGCGCTGAAGCACCAGAAACAAAAGTAGGCCCGGAAGGATTCGAACCTCCGACCAAGGGATTATGAGTCCCCACGGTACCCGTAAACTGCGTGGGAAAGGTGGATTCTCAGCAGAGCGCGACAGTTACAATTGCCAACGCCATCGGTTGAGAGGGACGACAAATCGTTGCGGGGGCCAAGTATCTGGGCTAAAATCGAAAGTTCTCCTCGCTGCGTTCGATTCATCCATCCTTAATTTCCATAAGGTGATTGCACGATGACCCTTAAGGTGATGCTCGTCAATCCACCGGTATTGTCGGTTCTTGAGCCCTGGTATGACACCCCTGGTTTTGGCCGTGTCAGCTTGGCGTATCTCGCCGGTGCACTGCGACGACACACCGGTTACGATGTTCGTATCCTTGATTCGAAGCTAGCGCGATTGGACCATGCCCAGGCCCTGGAGGAGATCAAATCTTGGAAGCCCGACATCGTGGGGCTCACCGCATTCACCAATGAGATCAAACCTGCGGCCTACCTGGCGGGCTTGATCAAACGCGAATTACCTGATGTGGTGACTGTTATTGGTGGCGTTCACCTTACGGCGTTACCCGAGAAGACGCTCGAACAGTTCCCGACGTTTGACATCGGAGTTGTGGGTGAAGGTGAGGAGACGTTCTGTGAATTGTGTGACGCGATTGGTAACGGCGACGATCTGGCGAAGGTCAAGGGTTTGGTATACCGCACGCCGACAGGAATCGCCCTTTCGCTCAGTCGGCCCCGTATTCTGGATCAGGACAGTATTGCTTTTCCCGCTTGGGATCTGTTTCCCCGGGCCGAACGGTATTTTGTTCATTCGCTTCGCGGGTGTCCATTGAATTGCGTTTTTTGCATGAATCCCAATGGTCGCATCGCCCGTCAACGGAGCGTCAAGAACGTGATTGAGGAGTTGGAATGGATCATCGAGACGTTTGCTCCCAAAACGATCTCGTTTGGCGACGAACTATTTAGCGTGGACATGGCCCGTACGCATGAATTGCTGGATGCCATGATCGAGCATCGAATTGGCGAGCGAGTTCCCTGGGATATTCAGACACACGTTCGCTTTGTCGACGAAGCGTTATTCGTGAAAATGAACAAGGCGGGTGTCTTGCGCGTTGATTTGGGAATCGAGACAGGAGACGAAGAAAAGCTAAAGGCGTTGGGCAAGGGCACCAACCTGAAGATGATTGAAACGGCCCGAGTCGCCGCTCGCAAAGCAGGAGTTCCTATCGGCACGTTTTTCCTCGTCGGACAACCGAATGAAACGGTCGCCTCGATTAATAAAACGATCAAGCTGGCGGTGAAGATGAATGCTGACCTTCCTATGTTCGGAATCATGACACCGTATCCGGGAACAGAGGTGGCGCGGCTGGCTGCCAACGGCGAAGCGGGTTACCGACTGAAGAGTACCGATTGGAACGAGTACAACAAACAGATTGGCGGTGCTCTGGAATTCGCCGGTCTTTCCCGTCGCCAAATTGAGATCCTGCAGGTCAAAGCTTACGCGAAAGTCTTTTTGTATAACTTGCGAATTGTGGAATTTATCAAGTTCGTGTGGCGATACCAGCGCGGTGCATGGTCGGTGCTCAAGAAGGTCCTAAGAAATTCCTCGATGGCTGACTTGCTCAAGCGTCCACCCGACTATGAGGAGATTATCAACAGTGGAACTGATGTGGTTGCGGACGACCTTGTTAAAGCACGAATGATGTGGTCCGATCTTCAAAACCAGGAGATGGTTCGGGCCCGGCAAGCGTCGCGCGAACTGCCGGTTATTTAACAGGGGCTTTAGCCGAAACAAAAGTAGGCCCGGAAGGATTCGAACCTCCGACCAAGGGATTATGAGTCCCCTGCTCTAACCGCTGAGCTACGGGCCCGCCCGTATCCAGTTCTGCCACTGGCTGCCAGGACATCACTAGACCGTTGAAAATAGTCTATGCTAGAACGCCCGCAGCCAAAAGAGAGGTCAGGGCCTAGGAGCCGAGCAACTCGGGAATCACTTTTCCCTCGGGAAGCGCTGGCATGGGCCGGCCGGAGTGCGTGTAACCAATGCCCGCCGGGTCCATTCCGAGGGCATGGTAGACCGTGGCCGCGTAATCCTCCACGCTGACCGGCCGCTCAGTCACTTCCGCCGCATGCTTGTCGGTTGCACCCAGGACGAGACCCGTCTTGATGCCGCCACCACC
>JAYGDG010000247.1:0-9216 GCA_046583015.1 Pirellulaceae bacterium
TGTGACACCAAAGGACTATTGCTCTACATCGCGACCGTAGGGTCTGCCGTCGGCTGCCTGGCCGCCCTGGTTCTGAGCGTGATGCGAGGCTGGCTGGGAGCTCTCCCGATGGCCTTCCTCTCACAGTTACCCATCGTCGGTGGTTGCATCAACACGATGGCCTTGTCGCGTTTTTCCTGGTCGCTCTCGATGGCCTTGAATGCTGGCGTGGACGCTCGTAAATCGATGAAGCTGGCCTTGCGGAGTACCCGCAATCGACATTTTATGTCACAGGGAAAACTGATTGATCAAACGATCATGGAAGGTCAATCTTTCCACGAAGCGCTGCAGATGACCGGGATCTTTCCCCGCGATTTCCTCGATGCTTTTGAGACTGCCGAAATTTCTGGTACCCAAAGCGAGTCCCTCGACCGGTTGGCTGTTTATTACCAGGAAAAGGCGGAAACGGCGGCCAAGATGCTAACGCGTGTCGCCTCTGTCTTGATATGGATCATGACCGCTGGAATCATCATCATGCTCATCTTCCAACTGTTCAACGACTTTATCCTCAAGACTTACAACGAAGCCTTCGACTTCCTGGAAAATGGCTAAGAAACCAACCGGCTCAAGATGCTGTTCGGTTCGCGAACTGGCTGGCCTGCTGCTGAATCTCAACGCCCACCATATCGCTCCAGGCAGCGAGGAGCCGTTCAACCGTGGGACCAGGCGTTCCGTCGCCGATCGGCTGGCGATTAAATTCAGTCACTGCCCAAATGCAGGGTGAAGTACTGCAGAGCATCACTTCATCGGCCTGCTCAACATCGGAGACCTGCAAATCCCGTTCTATCCAGTCAATGGAGAGTTGCTCTGCCAGTTCCCTGACGGTAGCCAGGCTGATCCCCGGCAACGTCTTCGAGGGTGGTGGCGAAACCAGTCCTTCCTGCGATCGATAAATCAGCAGGTTTGCTGTCGACGCTTCGGAAACATAGCCCTCCTGGTCCAATAGCAGGGCTCGCGATCCCGGTTGTTTCTGGGCCGCCTCACGGTCTGCCAGGTAGTAGTGCATCCGGCTGCGGCACTTGAGTTCGCCTGGCCAGCAACTGGCCGGCACTTGACGGACCTGGCTGACCATCAGTTGCGCACCCTGACGATACCAGGGCAGCCAGTCCTGGAAGGGTAAGGGATAACTGTAAAGACAGATCGTCGGTGTCCTGTCGCCGGCACTGCCCACACCGGGAGTCACCAAAACAGACAAACCCAAATCATCCGCTGGATCTAACAGGGAATAATTGTGCTGGACCACCTTGGTTGCAGCCTTCATCAGCTCTTGTTGGTGACCGGGAAGATCAAGGCCCACGACTTCCAGGCTGCGGGCAAGCCGAGCCAGGTGTGCGTCCCAACGAAAAAGCTGTCCAGCAAACGTCCGTAGCCGCTCACTGACAGTCGCTCCCATCACGAAACCCACGTCGTTAACAGCAATTGTCAACTCGGCCGGATCGACATAGGTGCCATTAAGATAAGCAATCGGTTCGCCCATCGGTTCCCCTATCAGCCACTGGCAAACGGGACTTCCGCGAAGTGCCCAGTTACCCGAAAAAAGAAAGTTACACCAAGATGGTACACCTCAACCAGACCATTTCCAGTCAACCTTGCCGGTTCCTGGAACAGGGACCATTTACCAGCTAACGAAGAAACGCATTGTGACGATACTGCTGTTTAACTGGGTTCACACTGGCGGACCGGGCTAAAAAAAATCTGCCAGTTTTACGGGTGGAAACTGGCAGTTTAGCACAAAAATCAACCGTTAAATTTGCATCTGGAAATCCATGATGTAGAGTTTTCTGGCGAAATATCGCTATCGGTTAATGAAACTTGCTCACTTACGGAGAAGCATGATATGAAACGGTTCATCAGTTTGTCGGTGTTGGCATTGTTGATGATTGCCTCCTCTGGTTGTTGTCAGCCCTGCTTCAAACTGCGAAATCGTCCCCGTCTTTGGAATTCGTGCAATCCCTGTGCCAATACCATGAACGGTACGATTTTGACACCAGCCAATGCTGGCGCAGTGCAAATCGGCCCTGCAGAAGTCGAACAGCTGCCAATTCAATAAGGGCAGCTCATCAACGGAGCCTGCTAGTGAACAGCCAGTGGCAACCTTTCACCTGGCTGTCGTCGTTCTGTAGAGTCTTTCACGATGCCTGAGAGCGGTTTCCCGTTTCGCTGGGGGCGGGCCCACTACCCGTGGTCCCAACCGACCCCTGCAAGAAGCGGTCCGCTGCGGTAATCTCAACCGCCCGCCCCACAGGAGCGGTAGAACTTTGTTGTCACTTGCCTGCAGTTCCTCTCTGTGGAGAGGAAAAAAACCGTCAAAAATTAATGTCTCAACGGTTTTCCAGACGAAAATGACCTAAGGGAAACCCCTGCTGGAGTTTCTCCGCGTTTGTTGTCACCAGCCCATTTCAATGAGGTATCCGAACATGTGTGGTCAATGGTTGGCTAAGCCAGTGGTTCTGGGCATGATCTTGCTAATTGGAATCTGTGGATCGGTACAAGGACAGTTCGAGGGCCAAGCCAGCGGAGAAGCTGGCAACCCCAAGCGAGTCAAACACCAGTGGCAGGTGGGCCTTGTTATCCAGGCCCAGAATGGACCCTGTGCTGGAATTTATGCGACGGTACCTGTCCCCGTGGAATGGGACAATCAACAAGTCCGCATCATCAATGAAGAGATCTCTCCGGAGATCGGCAGTGTTCGTTATCGCACCCTGGACCAGGGCCTGAAGCAGATGATGATTGTCATTCCACGTCTTAACCATGGGCAACAAGCGAGGGCCGTGATCACCTTGGAGGTCGTCAGCAATCCATTACCAGCACCGACAGCGACCGAGTCACTGGTGAGTCCAAAGCGACCTTCGCGCGATGTTCGCCTTTACCTGGGAAGCAGCCCTTTCATTGACAGTCGACATGCCAGGATCCGAGACCAGGCAAGAAAGATAGTCACGGACAAGGAGACTGCCTGGAAACAAGTGGAGGCCATTTATGACTGGGTTCGTACAAATGTCGAATTGCGCGAAGGCAACTTGAAAGGAGCTACTGCAGCACTGCGAGACGGCTTTGGCCAGAAAGAGGACCTAACGTCCTTGTTCATCGCACTCTGCCGGGCTCATCGTGTTCCTACCAGAACCGTATGGGTTCCGAACCACAACTACGCAGAGTTTTACCTGGAAGACCAGGACGGCAAGGGCCGCTGGTATCCATGTGAACTGATTGGCACACGCGCTTTTGGGCAATTGCTACAGCAACGTCCCATCTTGATGCGCGGAGACAATTTTCGTGTTCCAGAGAAAAAAGAAGCCCAGCGTTACGTGGCTGAGTTCCTGAAGGGAAAAACCGGGCGTGGCCTGGCCAAACCGAATGTTCAGTTCGTACGAAAACTGCTCGCTAGCGAAGTGCTCGATTGACTATACTGAACTCCCATGACATACCATACGTCCTTTACGAGACGTCAGCTGCAGTCTCCGTGGCTGACCAGGCATCTCAACCTGCCCGCCCTGCTGTTGATCAGTTGCTTCACGGCTACAACTCAGGCCCAGGAAATTGAGAGCAACCTGGGGGTTCAATTTGTCGCACCAGCGAAACAACGCTGGGAAATCGGCGTTGTTATCAAGTCTCCAGGAAACTGTACGGGGATTACTGCAGCCGTTACGGTACCCAAGTCGTGGCCGGAACAAGCCGTGAAAATCGTCGCCCAGCAGAAGTCCCCTCATGTTCGTTCGATACGTTTCCAGACGCTATCAAACGATGTGACGCAGATGATCGTCTCTATTGCTCGACTCACTGCGGGAGACGAAGCACGGGCCGTGGTTACCTATGAAGTGACCAAGAGCCACATCGTGGCACCTGGCAAGACCGACGTTTTCCGCGTCGCTAAACAACCTTCTCGATCTCTACAAAAATACCTGCTACCAAGTCCCTTCATTGAAAGCCGGGACCCCAGGATCCGGGCACTGGCAAAACAGATTGTGACTGATCAGGCCAGCGACTGGAAAAAGGTGGAAGCAATGTTTGACTGGGTACGTGAGAATATCAACTACAAGTTTGATCCCCAGTTACGAGGGGCGCTAACTGCCCTGAAGAACAAGCAGGGTGACTGCGAAGAAATGACTTCGCTATTCGTCGCCCTCTGCCGAGTCAACAAGATTCCCGCTCGGTCGGTTTGGATCCCAGGACACTGCTATCCGGAATTCTACCTGGAAGACCCCAACGGTAAGGGACACTGGTTTCCCTGCCAGGCGGCAGGGACACGGGCTTTCGGCAGCATGCCTGAATATCGACCGATTCTACAAAAGGGAGACAGTTTTCGTCTCCCGGGACAACGGACACCCCAGCGGTATGTAATCGACACGTTGCAGGCGCGCAATGCAACTCGCAATCTGCAATTTCAGGTTATCCGGCGACCCCTGGATGATGGCTCACCCGCCCCTTAGTCGATACGGCGAAGACTGACATTCTGAGGCGTGTTGGCCTCCGCATACCAGCCTTTCCAGGCTGTCTTATTGAAGCCATAGTTCACACCATCGGGAACCAGCAGTAGCAAGGCCCCGTGAACACGCTTATTGAGAACTTCCTGCTCAATAATCTTCGCTCGTCCGCCGATCCCCAGACCTCCATTGCCCCCGGGACTAAATCCTGCATTAATCTGATTCGGGTTACCGATTTGGATTTTGTGTTTGGACGTGAGGGACTCAATCAGAGGAACGATCGCATCCTGATGACCAATTTGTCCGAGGGCATAGCCGGCCTGGTTAATTTCCGCGTTGTTGGAACTCTGCAACTTCAGCACGAAGAACACAATCGCGCGGCGACTCTTCCATTCGCAGAGTTGTTCCAGGCAAACCTCCTGGATCCGCTCATCAGCATCGTTCATAACACGATCAGAGAGTGCATCGACGGCAATACCTCCGCCTAGTTTGGCCAGCACTTCAATATAGATCATCTTTAGCAATCGCGGCTCATTCTTTTTCTGTAGCAATTCCGCCAGGATGGGTGCTGCCAGCGGATTGATCAGCCCCTTCAACTCTCGCGTCGCATCAGGACCGCCGCTGCGTCCTTTGAGAATCAGAGTTCGCCAGCGCTGAATCTGGGATTTTAATGCCACGCGTTGCTGGACTTGTTTTTCAGCAGCAATTTCCGCCGCAACCTCTTGCGGTACACGCCACCGTTTCTTGTACCGGATGTAGCCCTGTTGGCGCATCCAGACATCTGTCTGTTCCCAACGGTTATTGATACGCACATAGCCAAGCATCTGACGAGCTCGTTCGTGGGTCGGATCAAGCTTCAGCAGCTGCCGCAGGTGATAATCTCGCTGAGGCCACAACTCTGCCTTCGTGCATTTCTGAGCCATATCCCAATGGGCCGCTGCCGTATTCTCGATCTTCGCTAGGGCTTGCTCGTATTGTTTGAGCGCTAGGGGCTTCACCACGTGGCGCACCACTTGCTGCTTATCAAGTACTAACCGCCCACTGGCGGTCTCGATCTCGTATTGGATTCGTGGCGATTGATTCGGATTAAGCAGTTCACCCTTTAAACGGCCACCGGTCGTTAACTGAAACTCATCCGCGCCAAGGGAGGCCGTGGCCAAGAGTGCCGTTAGCACCGCCAGGCAACTGGCTGGTGAGAGCCATCTTGTTCTCAGCGTACGATTCATGATCAACTCTTTTCGACAGCGTGATCGCAGACCAGTCTTCTTTCAGGTTATCGGCAGATCTCGGGAACGATCTGCAACCACGGAACCAATGCCCGCCAGCGAATGCCTGTATTATAGGGGAGAAATTCTCAGCGGACCAAGTAAAACCTGCAAAAAAACAGCTCCACCCGAAGAACTCTCCAATCCCTCCACCAAAACGTCTAATATTTTGGACTCTGACCTTAGTCGGTCTGGTCCCAGCAGTCTGTAGTCAGCTGGGCGAGAACTTGTAACAATGGTCGAACTTGGTTTTCGACTCTGCCAGCTTTGCTTAAGGGAAAGACCTTCTTGTGGCCCCTCTCAATTACTGCCAACGCTGGCTAACGACTGCCTGTTTGCTAGCCGCGTTGGCCGTTCTGTTGGGAGCATTTGGTGCCCACGGATTGAGCCGCCAGCTGACGGCCTCGGAGAAACCCAAAGCGACTATTGAGAAGCAACTCGACCAGTGGGAAACAGCCGTTCGTTACCACATGTACCATGCCCTCGCTCTCATGGTCGTCTCCTTCGTAGCCACCGGCGAGCCCAATCGCCGGGCTCATTTTTCTGGCGGCTTATTCCTCGCTGGGATGCTCGTCTTTTCTGGGGGGCTGTATGGATACGTGCTGACCGGCTGGCGACCGTTGGTGTTGGTCGTACCGGTCGGTGGGGTCGCTTTTATCGGAGGCTGGTTGACGCTGGCCTGTTCACTCGACCGTTCCCCCACAGCGATCTGAAAACCATAAAAAAAGGCCGAGACACAAGGTCTCGGCCCAGGGAACGCTACGGATCGTCAACAAACGAACCGGGTCGATTAGTTCTGCGAGCTGTCCAAACCGGTCTGAGCCAGTTCTTCTTCCTCCTGGATGATGATTCGAGGCGTCACCATCATCATCAAGCTTTGGGTTTGGCGACCGATACCAACATTCTTGAACAGGCGGTTAATGTAGGGCAGCTGGGCCAGGATTGGCACACCACGTTCGGTACGTCCTTCCTGGAGCCGCTTGATACCTCCTAGCAGCACGGTACCTCCATCCGGGACACTAACCGTCGTGGAAACGGTGGTGAAGGAGAAGGTCGGTAATTGAACGGTTGTTCCTTCCGTTGTTTGAACAGCATGGTCCTGTGCTTGTGCTTCACCATTTGCATCGAAGACGGTTTGCCCAGTGCTAGTCGTTGTTTTCCCGTTAAAGGTAAGTTCCTCTACCTCTCCAATCTGGCTGAAGAATGGTACCAGGGTAAGTCGCACGAACCGGCGATCATTAGAAACAACCGCCTGGACATTGAGCGATGTCCCTTCATTGAGTACTACAATGATCGGCATGTGAGCCGCTGCGAAATCTCCAACCACCGGTTGAACGCCGGTCACAAACGGCCTCTGTGACGTATCAGAGACCGATGCTTGCTGACCATCGAAGAGCGTTACCTTCGGGGCCGTCAGGACATTACTGCGAGTATCGCCCTGGGCAACTTGCAGCAGGAAGAAGACTTCGATATCGCTGAGCAGGGCAAAGCCAAAGTTAGCTGCAGAGCCCGCATCGAACCCGCCAAACATGGGCATCGCCGCGTTGTAGGCGTCACCCTGGTTGAACACGAGGTCCAAGTCCACCGTGGGACCCTGCTGATCCAAACCAAACAGGACACTGGGGCCACGATCGTCGCCGATATCATCGACGTTAACATTGTCATCGATTTCAAAGTCAAAATCGATGCCGATTCGCTCGAAGAAGTTATCGTTGAGGGTAATGAATCGAACTTCAATCGTAATCTGCAGATCTTGCAGTCGCCGCAATTGCTCCAGCAGGTCAGCAATTTCCTCATGCACTTCCTGCGTTTGACTGATAACCAGACTCAAATTGCCGCGAAATTCTGAGATCGTACCGGCACCGCCAACTTCCTCCCAAGTGTCCGGGGCAATCGTGGATTGAATCAACTCAATCAGTGAATCGAAGTCCGCCATGGCAGCTCCACCGGGACCCATACTGACACCGTTACGAGCTGAACCTCGACTGCCACCGGGGATCATCCCGGTAGCTCCCATTTGGGCAAGGATGGATGCATTCCCGGTGCCACGATTCATGCTATCGGCAGCCATGGTAAGCGGGATACCACTGGAAGCGCCGGGAACCATGCCGTTAGCAACACGATTGTGAGCATTGCGAATCGCTGCTGGCAAACCAAATTCTGAACCCGGCACGAAATTTGGGATGCCTATGACAAGGTCCGCCACGTTGTAGACTTCCTGGTAAACATCCGTATCCCGTGTCTGTTCGCTCGTAATCAGCAACACTTCATTACGAATCACATAACTCAATCGTAATTCTTCCAGTATCAAGTTAAGGGCACTTTGCAGTGATACTGGTTGGGACAATGCAATCGTGACCGGCGTATCACTCGTGACGCCTTCGGCGGCCATGCCACGGCGATCAAGGTGCACGTTAATACCAGTCATTCTTCCCAGCGTATCAACCACAACACTCAGTGGTGTTTCATTAAAGTTGACGTCCACGTGCTTTTTCAGGGACTGCTGAATTTCGACTCCGGTGGGAGTCAAACGGCCCTGTTGCCGTTTCAGCAAGTTTCGCCGACGCAAGGTAAGTTCTTCCCAGTTCTTGGCTTCGTCAAAAACGATCGGATTTCGATCATCAAAAGGCCGACTGGCTTGATCAACCGAGAAGAGGGCATCGATGAAGCCCTGTTCTTTCAGCTCGTTATTAGCCACTTGATCGCCAATACGTTTGACAAAGCGACTTTTCCAGATCAGTGTCTGGACGACTGGTTCCTCGGGAGCCAATTCACGGGCCTGCCTGGCCAAAACCTCTGCCTCGGCATAACGGCGTTCATCAATCAACTCATTAAACTGGTCGACAAGTTCGCCAATCCTGTTTCGTGTGTCGGCCAATTCCTGGCGTTCCGCTTCGATTTCATCCAGGATGGCTGCATTGCGTTCGTCCAACTCGATGTCAAACAGATTCTCGGCAATATGTTTCTCCATCTCGGCAACGCTACGGTTTACAATCTTGAGCAACCGTCGTTTGGAGGCATCGTCAAGCTCTGTCTTTTCAACGTGCTCATGCAATTGCAGCAGCTCTTGGAGAGCTGCCCGCGGATCTTTCTGTTGCACCTCTTCGGCGCGTCGTTGAGCAGCGGTGATTTCCCGCAGCACCTTTTGCCGTAGCAGTTGCTGTCGATTATCCACCTGGGCCAGTGGCGAAGAGTCGTCCGCCTGCTCCTCATTGATTCGCTGAGTGACAGACAAGAGCGTGAGTTTCTCCTGTAATCGTTGTCGGGTCAGCGCATCCAATTGCTGTTCGTGCTGCCACGCCTGTCGGAAGAAATCCAGCGCTTTGGCGGTTTGTTGTTGATCCAGCGCCTGCAAGCCAGCGGCATAGAGACGCATTCCGGGATTTTCAGCAACCGGTTGTAACTCGGTCGCTGGACCTGTTGTATTCTGGGCCACCACTGTCCGGGTGGTATCCTGGTCTGGTCGATAGAGGCCTTGTTGAACAGCAGATGCC
>JAYGDG010000287.1:0-1626 GCA_046583015.1 Pirellulaceae bacterium
TTACCGAACTGGACGCCAGCAAAGACCAGGGTAACCTGGCTGGCTTTGCACGTTTGCTTGTCCAGCAGCCAGCCGAGCGACTGCGCGGAATCCAGGGCAAGCTGGAAAACCTGGCCACCGCGGCCCAGGCGACCGAAGTCAAGCGAATCGGTTACGCCGCCTGGATTGCTGCCACCGGGTCCGGAGACGACGCTTACCTGGCCGCCACCAGTAGCAAAGCGAACCTGCGAGATTTCCTGGCCGCAGTGCCTCAGGTCAGCGATCGCAAACTGCGCGCCTCGCTCTACACGAAAGTACAACCCTTGATTTTCGAGTTACCGACCAACATGAAAGCCGAGGCAGGTGGATCGAGCTTGCAACAAAACGGTATCCAGGTCGATTACTTCTATCCCAACCCGCCCAACGCCGCCATCGAAACACTGGCCAAGGTGAAACCGACAGCCAGCGGCATCGTTCCGGAGATCGTGATCAACGTCCCACAGCGCAAACAGGCGGACCGCTTTGCCCTCCGTTTTACTGGAGCGATTCAGGTCCCCCGATCCGGCCGTTACACCTTTTACACCAATTCCGATGATGGCTCGCGACTCTATATCGATAAAAAACTGGTCGTCAACAATGATGGAAACCACGGCCCGGTCGAAAAAAGTGGGTCACTCAACCTGCCTGCCGGATCACATACCATCGTGGTCACTTACTTTGATAGTGGTGGTGGTGACAGGCTCTCTGTGACCTGGAAAGGACCCGGATTAAAGAAACAGAAAATCGCCGCCAATCGACTGACCGTCAGTGGCGGGGAAACACTGCATGATGTTGCCATTGCCACCCTGGGAACGATCCCCGGTCACGAGGCTGACAAGTTCACCGACTTGGCCTCCCTGGTCAAAGCGGGTAAGAGCCGCACGGCTGCCATTCGAGTCCTCAAGGGTATCCCACAACAATACTGGCCGCAGAAAGAAATTTCACCGCTGGCAGACAACCTGGTCGGTTTCCTGAGTGAAATGCCCGCCAGTTATCGGACCAGTAATGCTGCCACCGATGCCATCGCGCTGGCCAAGTCGCTGTCCGGTAAGTTACCCCCCGACCAGGCCAAGGCGATTCTGGATCGACTGCAGAACCTGGACGTGCGGGTGATTGCCGTTGGTACGGTACCTCACCGCATGATCTACGACAAGGAACGCCTGGCCATCCAGGCCGGCAAACCGGTTGAATTTCGATTCTCCAATTCGGATAACATGCCCCATAATTTTGCCATCACCCTGCCAGGTGCCCTGGAAGAAGTTGGCCTGCTGGCAGAAGCCACGGCCCGGGACCCGGATGCCATGGCCCGTCAATACGTACCCCGTTCCGATAAGATCTTGCTGGCCAGCCGGCTGTTGCAGCCAGGAGAAAACCAGGCACTCAGCTTCGAAGCTCCCAAGACACCCGGCATTTACCCCTACGTCTGTACCTATCCAGGCCATTGGCGACGCATGTACGGGGCGCTCTATGTCGTGCCGAGTTTCCAAAGTTACGTTTCTGCCGAGCAGAAGTACCTTGATGAGTTGAATCTCACGGTGTCCGACGAATTGCTTAAATTGAATACGCGCGGGCAGCAATGGAAGTATGACGACCTGATTGGTGACCTCG
>JAYGDG010000374.1:0-11509 GCA_046583015.1 Pirellulaceae bacterium
TTGCTCTCACGCTCGTTGTCACCGTGGTCGGACGACCTGCTGCTGATCGTGCCATCATTGACGCAGGGCGCAAGTCGATTCACCAGGATTCCAATCCCTGCGTCATAATCGGCCGCGATGACATCCAGGTTCGCAGCCTGTCCGCGGAACATGGTAACCTCAAACTCGCTCCTTCCGCCGCCGACTTAAAAATCGGCGATCGACTGGAAATGATCCCTGGTTATAGCGACATGACCACCGTGCTGCACAATCACTTTCACGCCTTCCGAGGCGATATCCGGGAAGTCGTCTGGCCACTGGAAGCACGTGGACACCTGCAGTAGTGGGATTATTTTCTGGCCCAGTAATCAAAGACCAGCACCTTGTCCAAGTGCGGTTTGAGCAGTGCTACAAATGACTGATGCGCTTCGTGGGGCAAGTAAGCCTTGAGCCCCTCTTGAGTCTTGAAGGTGACGCAAAAGCAGTGCGTGAATCCATCCGCAAGATCCTCCACGCTCACATCGGTTCCCCATTCAAAACCGGTAATCGTATCGATCTTCTTTGGCAAAGCTCGAAAAGCATCTTCGATGGCCTTAACCTGTTTTGCAGAAGCTCCTTCCTTGAACTTAAACATCACGATGTGACGCAACTGCCGCTGGTCCTTCTTCGCATCCGCCCCTGCTTTCTCTGCCGAGGTGGCAATACCACCTGTCAGCACCTGCACTGTGATCATGGCCACTAAGCCAAGGCCTGAAAAAACTCTCTTCCGCTGGTCCATTGTTAACTTCCTCTCAGAATTAATATAGCTGGTTATTCTGCACGTCGGGTCGCCACCCTGGCCCAGCGAACTGCCGCCCGGCCGTTTCGCATTGCAAAAAAACAATCGTCGCGGATACACTTGTGGTCACACGAACGAAGCATCACTTTAGGATGGCCGATCGCATCATGCAACAATCCCGACTGCTTTTCTTGACCCTGCTCTCAATCTCCCTCTGCCTTCGTGCGCCGGTGGATGCCAAGCCACCAACAAAAGTTCGTTTTGCTACCTTCAACGCATCCCTTAATCGCTCCCAGAGCGGAGAACTACAAAGAGACCTGGAAAGTCACACGAACCCCCAAGCCCGTCGAATCGCGGAAATTATTCAACACGTCCAACCCGATGTGTTATTGATCAACGAATTTGACTTTGATCCAACCGGGATCACCGCAGACCGATTCCAGCAAAACTACCTGGAAGTCTCGCAAAATGGCAAGCAACCGATTCGATATCCCTACCGATTCCTGGGTCCCGTCAATACCGGGATACCGTCCGGCATGGACCTAAACAGGGATGGCCAAATCGCAGGACCCGCAGATGCCTTCGGCTTCGGACACTTTCCAGGACAGTTCGGCATGCTGGTTCTCTCAAAGTATCCCATCCAGGAAGAAGAGATTCGCACCTTTCAGAAGTTTCTCTGGCGGGATATGCCAGGAGCCAAACATCCAAGAAACCCGGAAGGCAGCCTGTTCTACAGTAAGAAAACCATGGAACGACTCCGGCTGTCCTCCAAAAGTCACTGGGATATTCCCATCCAACTGGACAAAGGAACAATTCACTTCCTGGTCGCCCACCCAACTCCACCCGTCTTTGACGGCAACGAAGACCGAAATGGCTGCCGGAACCATGATGAAATTCGCATGCTGGCCGATTACGTTAATCCCAAACAAAGCCACTACCTGGTGGATGACCAGGGAAAATCCGGAGGTCTGAAGCAAGGTGCTCTCTTTGTCATCGCCGGCGACATGAACGCTGACCCCCATGACGGAGATGGCCTTCAGCAAGCCGTCCAACAACTGACCAAACATCCCCTCATCCATCGCAACATCGTTCCGACTAGCCTTGGAGGGCAACAAGCTGCCGCACAGGGGCGAGCCAATCAACAACATGCCGGCAAACCTGCACACGATACCGCTGATTTCCCCGATAACCTGCCCGGCAATCTCCGAGTCGATTACGTTCTTCCCTCCAAGACGCTGCAACCGCTAGCAGCCGGCGTTTTCTGGCCCAGTTCAGAGCGTCTCAAAGCTCGACTGCTCAAAGCCTCCGACCATCGCCTGGTCTGGCTCGACGTGGTAAACATTGCACCACGCTGACGTTTGACCTCGCAGATCGGCTCGCGAATAAAACTGTCGCCAACTGGTTAGAAGCGTCAGTAGTTTTTCTATCCTACCTGGATCCACTCAGTTTCCAGACTGTTAAAAGTTCCCTAATCAATTCTGCGATAAAATTTCAAGAACGTTGGACGTCGGGCCCATTCTGTGCCGATTGGGGGGAAACAGCCTAGCACGAAAACTAGTGGTAAACTACGCAAACTAGCTTAACTTATCCGACAAAACGGTCATTTGTTAAGCGCTGGTCGTGTGATTTCCACGACTACGAAACAATCATGGAGGATTGTATGGCAACTGCTCCCAAATCTGCCCAAGTCATTGGCAAGTTATGGAAGACATTTAAGAAGGACATCAGTAACAGGGAACTCCGCAATCAATTGATGGAGAATTATTTTCCGCTGGTAAAGTACCATGGCGAACGCGTCTGGTCGCGGTTACCCGAAGGGGTTGAACTGGACGATTTGATTTCCGCGGGCATTTTTGGCTTGATGGATGCCATCAAGGCATTTGATTTATCCCGTGGAGTTAAGTTCGAGACTTATTGTGTTCCACGTATACGGGGCGCTATGCTTGATGAGTTGCGTAGCATGGATTGGGTTCCTCGCCTGGTCCGTTCCAAAGCGACGAAGTTAAACGAGGCGAACAAGCGTCTCAATGACAAGCTGGGTCGACCGCCAACCGACGTGGAATTGGCTGAGCAAATGGAAATCACCATTCCTGAGCTGGAAAAAATGGTGCGTGATGCTAGCGCCGTGAGCTTGATCAGTTTGAACAAGAAGTGGTACCAGACTGACAGTGAGAAGGATATCAGTGAGATCGATATCCTGGACGATAAGAAAAGTGAAGATCCAACGCGTCGGGGCCAGAAATATGATCTGCTACGCTTAGTGACCAAAGGCCTTAACCGCAATGAACGGCTCATCATTATTCTGTATTACTATGAAGAGCTCACGATGAAAGAGATTGGTACCACGCTGGACCTCAGTGAGAGTCGTGTGAGCCAAATGCACAGCGGCCTTGTCCAGCGACTGCAACATCAACTAGCCTGGCGGCGCCCTGAATTCGCCGCAGGTTAATTCCTCTCGCACTGTCCCCTGGACATAAGTCATTTTAGCTGCCATCGATCAGACGATTGATGGCAGCTTTTTTTGTCTCTCGACAGGCAAACGGCTGCTAAGGCTGCTGGTTTGGAGTAGGATAGCAGCAAGCCACAGGACAAGCGGTTGTCCAACTTCTGGTTCACAAACCATCCCCTGATTCATCCAGGACATTGCTATGCGTACTCACTACCGGTTCCTTGCTGCAGTCATTCTCAGTTGTTCGATCCAGGCAGTCATTGCTCAAGACAAGCCTGCCAGCAGCGAGCAGCCAGAAAAAGAAAAGGAAGCTGTCAAGGCTCCTGTCATATCGTCGGCGAAACAACTTGGCAGCTGGCTCGGTGCGCTCCGCTGGCGACCGATCGGACCCACTTCGATGGGTGGCCGCATCGTCGACCTGGCTATTCATCCCCAGAATCCAGATCATTTTTTTGTGGCCACGGCATCGGGTGGTCTGTTTAAGACCGTCAACGGTGGTGTCACTTTCGAAGCGCAATTCCAGCATGAAGCGAGCATCTCCATCGGAGATATCTGCCTGGCTCCATCACAGCCGGACATCATTTGGCTTGGCACCGGTGAAAACAATGGCCGCAACTCTGTCTCCTGGGGTGACGGGGTCTACAAGTCCACCGATGGCGGCAAGACCTGGAAGAACATGGGGCTTAAGGAGTCCTTCCAGACTGGGCGTATCTTGATTCATCCAGAAGATCCGAACATCGTTTACGTCGGTGCTGTCGGTCGCCTGTGGGGCAACAATGAGCAACGAGGGATTTTCAAGACGGTCGATGGGGGTACCCATTGGGAAAAAGTACTCTACATCGATGACATGACCGGCTGCATCGAACTGGCCATGCACCCCCAGGATCCTGACACCCTGTTAGCCGCCATGTACGAACGACGTCGTGACCCGTTTGATGGTGGCAATCCGGTCAAACGCTATGGAGCGGGCAGTGGACTCTACAAATCTACCGACGCTGGCGCCACCTGGAAGAAGCTGACCGAGGGACTACCAACCGGCAAACTGGGCCGAATTGCCGTCGATTATTTGCAATCCAACCCTGACATTATCTATGCACTCCTTGAATCCGAAGAAATTGGCAAGGCGCCCCCCGGTTCCCACCTCCCGGCGCTGATGGGAATTCAAGGAAACTCCCGTGACGGATCGGCGACCTTGACCACCATCACCAAGGATGGGGCCGCCGAGAAGGCCCAGCTTAAGAAAGGGGACCTGGTGACAGAAATCGATGGCAAACCCGTAGAAAACTATCGCGGACTTGTCGACCAGATTCGAGCCCACAAGGCGGGTGACGAAGTGACCGTGAAGTACCTGCGCGATGACAAACCGGCAGAAACCCAACTTACCTTTGCCGCCCGTGGCAGTTCGACCGGACGCCCGTTTGGAACGAGACTTGGTGGCCAAACTGCAAACATTCAGTCCAAACAGGGACCAGAGGGATTTCAGACAGGAGGTGTCTACAAGTCGACTGATGGTGGCGAACACTGGCAACGAGTCAACAGCTTAAACCCACGGCCGTTCTATTTCAGCCAGATTCGTGTCGATCCGAGCAACGAACAGATCCTCTACGTGCTGGGCATCTCTCTGCACCAGTCCACCGACGGCGGCAAGTCGTTTCGGTCAGATGCTGGCAAACGCACCCACCCGGACCACCACGCGATGTGGATCAATCCTGCCAGTGGAAAACACATTGTCTTGGGTTGTGATGGTGGACTCAATGTGACGCATGACCAAACTGCCACCTGGGACTTCATCGACAATCTCAATATCGGCCAGTTTTATCACGTGGGAGTTGATACCAGTACACCGTACCGTGTCTTCGGGGGACTCCAGGACAATGGCTCCTGGGGAGGACCGAGTGCCACGCGCGGATCGATTGGCCCCACGGAACATGACTGGTTCGTGATTGGCGGAGGCGATGGTTTTCTCTGCCTGGCTGATCCTGAGAATCCGGATTCTATTTATTACGAATCTCAGTACGGCCGGATGGGGAGAATTAACTTGCAAACGGGTGCTCGACGGCAGATTCGTGCACCTAAAAAGAAAGGCCAAGAACTGCGTTTCAGTTGGAAGACGCCTTTCCTGCTGTCACCTCACAATCCCCGGATTTTCTTTTGTGCTGGAAACCGCGTTTACCGTTCGCTAAACCAGGGCCAGGGACTGGAGGCCATCTCTCCGGATCTGACCACGACACTCAAGGGCACCTGCACGGCGCTGGCCCAGTCCCCCCGGGACGCCAACGTACTCTATGCCGGCACCGATGATGGGAACCTGTGGATGACGAGCAATGGCGGAGAGCGATGGGAGAAACTGATCGTCCCCTTGATACCTGGTCCGCGCCGTGTCAACTCGATTGAACTGTCACGCTTTGAAACCCAGCGGGCTTACGTCGTGTACGATGGCCACTATTATGACGACGACGAACCTTACGTGGTTGTTACGGAGGACCAGGGAAAGACTTGGAAGTCGTTGCGCCAGAACCTCCCTTCAGGCACAACGCGTGTGTTGAGGGAAGACGTCAGCAATCGAGACTTGCTGTTGCTGGGAACAGAAACGGGACTCTGGGTTTCTCTCGACCGGGGCAATCACTGGAATCGGTTGAACAACAACCTGCCCCATGTGGCCGTTCACGAAATCGCAATCCATCCGACCGCCGGCGAAATCGTGGCAGCGACCCATGGCCGCAGTTTGTGGATCCTGAACATCACGGCACTGCGCCAGATGAACCCCCAAGCCTTAAAACAACCGGTCCATTTCTTCAAGCCGCACACGGCAGTCCTTTGGCAGGGAGCAACCGGCAAGCGTTTTTACGGCTCTCGACGTTTCGTGGGGACCAATCCACCCACCGGCAGTCAGCTAACCTACGCCTTGCAAAAGCCAGTCAAACGCGTTCAGCTGACGGTAACGGATATCGAGGGCAAGGTGGTCGGCCAGTTCAAGGGCTCCAACAAGGCGGGTCTGCACCAGATCAACTGGAATCTTCGCCAGCGCAAGTCGAACGGGCGCGTTAAGTCGGGAACTTACCTGGTCACGTTGAATGCAGATGGAGAAAAAACCTCTCACCCACTTACGGTGATTCAAGATCCGGTCTATCCAGCCAGCACGTTGACCTTTGACGAATCAGAGCGACTGCGGAAACTCAAGAAGGTCACCGACGACTAACTGTCCTGCGCTTTTCTCAACGGCTGCTGAACTTACTCGTCTTGTTCCGTGCCAATGATAATCCGCGTGGGCCCAGAGGAGCGGGCACCGATCTTGTTCGCGTTGTAGATGTACTGGGCATCCAACGCCTTACTAATCTGCTGCTGCGCTTCACTCAAGTGAGCACGACTGTAGGGATCAAGCTTGTCGCCTGCTTTCTTGAGGTACTCTTCGATCCGGGTCTTTGCTGCCCGCAAGTGGGAAAGTGAAAGATTCGAGATCGGTTTGAACGCTTCATTGTTACCCGCACCGGGCATGCTCAAATCGATTAGTCGCTTGAGATGCTCTCGCTGCAAGTTACGTCGCAAACTTGAAATCGCAGGTTGACGCGCCGTGTGTTGTTTTTGCAGTTCAACATCCAGCTCGCTCCAGATCGCCTTGGTCAGGCTGTCGAGCAACTCCGGAAGCGTCAAGGCATCCTGATCCTCCGGAATACGAAACTCGTTGTCATAAACGCGTCGCAAGGTCGTCGGATTCATGATCATGGTCAGTGCCGAGGCTTGTAGACCCATGATCTTGTCATGGATAGGCCAGGCCGCTTCACCGGTCGATCGACGGCCGTGCGAGCCATCGAGCCACTTATCGACCGTCATCTTCTGCAGCAAGGCTGCCGTGAGGCCAAATGCTTTATCTTCGAACGTGTTTTGAACCACGAAATTGAGAGCATCACGCTGCTCCTTGGCAGAAACAACTTCCAGGGGAGACCGATTGTTCTTGTCACCCTTCTTGTCTCGACGAACATGGACTCCACCAATCCAGTTACCCATCATGCTAACGGCTCTCATCTGCATGCTTAGCGTCAATTCATAACCGTAACGCGACTTGGCCCAACTATCACCATTCTTGACAAACTTTTCCAGGATATGTGCACGGTGATAATTCACCAGGGCCAGTTGGTCTTGGGCATAAGCCAGTGGATTGGCGCCGAGATCGTAGCGTCGAGCCAACGGATCGGGACCTGAAGTATCCTCGTCCGTGGCATACTGCAACTCCGGTTCCGACACTCGATCCAGGATCGGCTTCAAATCAGTTGCCTGGGTGTAACCATATTCAATAGCCCAAAAATCATATGGGCCAATGCCAAGCATGGTGAAGTCGCCCTGACCCTTGGCTGCTTCTGAACGGATATTGGTCGGCGCATAATCCATCACCGAACCACTCCAGGGTTTCTTCCCTTTCAACTCTTCGCCGTTGATCTTCTCGTAGCTATAAATACTGGTCCCTTTGAAATTGTGGCGCAAGCCAATGGTATGTCCCACTTCGTGGGCAACCAGGTGAGCCAGCAGCGGACCAATAAACGACTCGGGCATGCCATCAATAATCGACTCATCGTTCTTGGGTGGCTCTTTCTTTTCCTCTGCCGCCTTGTCATCCTTCTTCTCTTCGTCGGCTTTAACCTGCCCAATGGCATGGTTCATTCTCATGATGGCCACATCGAGCGCCATCCCTTCAGCGGCAAGGCACATACCATTGACCTGGCTGGTACGGCCCACCAGACCGTCATACTGCTCATCGCCCAGGAGGGGTGTATGAACTCGTGTCAGCGGATCCCCGCCGTACGGCAGATGGCCCTGCTGGCGCATTTGCTGCTTGAGATACTCACGCTGCGCCACCGGTGCCAGACGAATTCGGGGATCCCAAGACGGATGACTGGTGAGCCAGGCCATCGTTTCAGCATCAAATCCCTCCATGGCGATTTTTGGCAACAGCTTCTCAAACTCAAAACGAAAATGACGGATCCAACCGTCCGTCAGGACGATATCTGCATCCAGGATCTCCCCCGTCATGGGGTTTACACGGCTGGGACCAATCGCTGTTCCAATGTCATTGTTAAGCCAGCGGACAAAGTTGTAGCGAACGTCTTCTGGGTCCTTGTCCATATGGGCGCCCGTCTGCTTGTCCTGATAGTAAACTTCAATCGCACTGGAAATGCCCACCTTCTCGAAAGCATCGTTCCAGGCCAGCACCCCTTCTCGCACCCAACGGCGATAACGCACCGGTGTCGTGTGCTCGATGTAAAACACAATTGGATTCTTCGGAGGACTTACCTTGAGCGATGCATCTCGTTTTTCAAGATGCCAGCGGTTGATATAGCGAACACGGGTTTCCTCGTCGGTGTACTTGCCATAATCACTGTACGAAGTCGTAAAAAAACCAATTCGCTGGTCGGCTTTACGCGGCTTGTAAGTTGACTTCTTAGGAATCTCACTGATGGAATAATGCAGCGTTTGCAACTTGCCACGGCTGGTCGGCATTTCAAAGGCAACTTCCACGTTCTTGGGAAACGCCTTAGCCTGCTTCAGAGAAAACAGGGCACCAAATTCGCGGTTCACAACGCCTGAACCAAAAAACTTCGACGCCTTACCCACTAACAACATATCCAAATCAATTACCGGACCACCGCTGGGACCGATTGTCAAAATGGGCATGTCAAGCAAGATCGTGTCGGTAAACAAACGTCGTACGGAAGAAAGCGACTCCGGATCGCCAGTCGATCGAACCCCTAGATCCGGTTTAATCAAGGCCAGTCGTTTGTTGTACCGACGCCAATAAACGTACAGATCTCCCGATTGCAAACCGGCAAAGCGATCACCACTGGCAATCGTCAAGGCAATAAAATACTTGGCCGTCGCGAAATTGGAAGGCAACTCGGCCAGCACTTGGCTCTCTTTTTTATTGACCCAGAGGGTGTAGAGACTGCGAGAAGCATCGGCCGTAGAAACAACCTTCTCGTAACCGTTGAGAACCTGGCTGTGAGGTGGAAATGCGGGCTTGGGTTTCGTGGCTGCTGGTTTCGTGGCTGCTGGTGGTGCCTGAGCCCCAGCAATCGCGGTTCCAAACAAAACCACTGAGACCGTACAGAGCCACGTTAGCTTGCGCTTCAACATGTTCATCATTTCTCCCTCAATCCACGAATAGGCCTGCTTGCCGAGGCGGAAATTTGGCCAACCTGACAATGCTAAAATCCACCGAACTGCCACAAGGATACCCCACAAATAACTTGTTTACAGCCACCAACACCATGGAAAGTAGGTAGTTTAGTGGGAGTTTAGCGATTCAAGCCGGAACGGGCGGAAAAAGCCGGTTATTCCTTATCACAGCAGCGTTCCGCCACCTCACATTGATAACTTTCAGGGTACTACAGAAGTGACAATCGCTACAAACAGAGCCCACCCCAGCTAACGCGCCAAGTGCTCTAACTCCGGCACGTCGAAGGCCTGTAGCAGACCGAAACAGTAGAGTTCGGGGGCCGCCGGAAACTCGGCCGTCGGGGCCAACAATTGCTTCAGCGAAGCGGGGCGGCCCGTCGCTTCGATCTCGCCAATCCTTGACGAAGCATCCGACGCCTTGGCACACAGGGCGGCTATGCCAACACGCATTCCTGTCGTCTTTAAATCAAGCTGTTTCAGCTGGTACAGATCAGCGAAGTAACGCGTGGCCGCCTGAATTTGGGCCACTTGGACACCCAGTGGTCGACAGCCGACCGTCGAAACCAGCTCGGTGTTCTGATAGAGACTTCCTTCCGGGTTGGCATGTCCGATAAAAACCGGATCAAAACAGATGATACGATACTTGGCTTGCAACAATTGTTCGATTGTTGCAGAGTGCTTGGACCAGGATTGATCGGAGAGCCAGAGGAGTGTCTGAGTCGTCTGTTTCCCTTCCACGACCATGACAGGCAGAGTCCATTGCTTCCCCATCACCAGTCGCATGCGATTGATCGTCCAGGGCAAGTCATGAGCCGGGCCTTTGACTGCCTCGCTCCGATCAACTTGGAGTGGTTCGATTCGCAGTACCTGCTGCAATTGTTTGCGCTGCTGGGAAACCGTTAATCCCAATCCGGCCCACGTCACCGGCAGCCTGGTTGCCCGTTCTGTTGCTAACGAACTGAAGGTGGCATTTTTTGCAGGCAACTTAACATGTAATTCCTCGGCCGTACGTATCTCCGCATCCGAAGGTATTTCTTTATCCGAGGGCAGTGACCCCGAGAAAAAATGGCGATTCAAGAACGCGTATAACTGCTGGCGGTTATCCAGGTCATAATTATGAGTTCCCGGGTCTTTATTCTCATAGTATTGGAAGCGGTCAGCGACTCCCGCTTGCTGAAAAAATGGCACAACCGGATCAAAGGTATTGGGTTTGACCGTCGAGGAGACAAAACAACAGTTGTCCTTTGCGTTGTAGATTAACAGCGTCGGGCGCGGAACCATCATGGCAGTCAAGTGGGCATAATCCGCGTACTGGACCAGGTCATTGGGATTCTGCTCCAGGTCTCCAATGCTATTAGACCTTTCCAGCCGCTGGACCAGCGCACTGTAACCAGCCACCGGGACCGTCAGGGTCACTCGATCATCAAGGGAGCTAAGGATAATCGTCTGCCAGCCGCCGCCAGACAAGCCGGTCACCGCCACCCGCCGCGCATCGGCATGGGGATGATCCAATAGCACATCCAAGCCACGTGACATAGCCAGGAAAAAAACACTGACGCCACTCGTGCCACACAAATCGAGCTTGGCCAGATCGTTGTGACTGTAGCCACGCGTATTGAGTTGCCCCATCCCCAGCCATTCGAGATTTAGGGCCAGCATGCCTCGTTTCGCCAGGTTAATACAGCGCAGTTGTTTGTAAGGTGTCGCTTTCCCCTTCCGATCATGCCCGTTGACATTCAACACAACGGGCACCCGTTTGGCCAACTGTTCCGGTTCGTAGAGCACGGCCGGAATCCAAAGCCCCGGCAAAATCTCAACACGCAATTTGCGCAATGAATATCCATCTTCTGTTTTAATCGTCTCCAGCCAGACGACAGCTGGTTTTTCCTTGCGCCAGGAATCTGGGACCCCCCGAAAAATAACGTTCTCCAAGACTTGCTGTCGCAATCGTCGCTGTTGTTTTTGCCACTGTCGAGCATTCTTCGGGAGTCGCAAATCCGGAATGCGCGCTCGCACGAAATCGATGTGCTGCTGTGCCGCCTGGCCCGGCTTGAGAATCGGTTGCTGCAACGCCGTTTGAAGTTCTTCGCCGGTCACCGAACTTGTCAGCATCAATAAAACCCAGCCAGTGGCTA
>JAYGDG010000472.1:0-1879 GCA_046583015.1 Pirellulaceae bacterium
AACCACTCGGTATCGACGAGCAGCGCAATGTCTTGATCGTTTTTCAGTGCCACTTCGATTGCCCGGGGAGTAAACAGGATGTCACTGTAACAACAGACAAAGGGTTCCTCCATCAAGTCTTCGGCGTAGAAGAGGGAGGCCAGGATATTGTTGTTTTACCAGTTATCGTTGTGGCGAAACTTGAATTGCGGGTATTCTTCTTGCACTTTGTCAATTCGGTAACCACCGATGAAACAGATTTCATCAATACCGTTTTCGGCAAAGGCCTGGACGGTCCAGTCCAAGATGCGCTGGCCGCTGATTTCGGCAAAGCACTTGGGCACATCGGCGGTTGTTGGCATCAGCCTTGCCCCCCGTCCGGCACCGATAATGATAGCTCTCATGATCTTCACTCACGGTTCGGTGGGATGGAATCGTCAATTGTTTTTGGGCCGGAATCTCCAACATCATTCGGCCAATACTTAAACAGTTCGTTGGAATCGTCAATTGTTTTTGGGCCGGGATCTTCCTTGGGAACTGTATTCCAGAGAGGAATGAGCAGCAGGCCGGCAGCCAGTACAAAGCAGGCCAGGATACGAAATACCATATCCCAATCGGTGACATTGTCATCGGAGGTCAAGAGCGCTGGCAAATAACCACCGACGGCGGCACCGATCGATCCGACACCATTGATTAAACCAGCGGCGGTGCCCGCTCCTTTTTGGGTCCCGAAGTCGATAGCTGCAGTTGCCGAGATTAGTGAATCCGGGGCAAATAGCAGGAAACCAATTCCCAGTAGACCCATTCCCATCGCAAGTCGAGTGGCTGGCAGCCCGTTGAAGAGGAAGAGCAGGACCGCTAGTAACAAGAAAAAGATGACGCAAACGGGCATCCGTCGGGATCGAAAGACCAGGTCCGAGAGAAATCCGCCACAAATCACGCCCAGTGGCCCGGCTAACTCGAACATGCCGGACAAAAAGCCGCTTTCTGCGATTCCCGTGTTGAGTTTCTCATTCAGGTAAAGCGGTGACCAGAAGAGAATCATGTAGCGCGTCGGTTTGAGGAAAAAATAAACAGCCGCTAAATGGATTACGACCGGATTGCGATAAGGAGAAATGACGGGTGTGTCAGCGACGGTAGTTTCACTCGGGCTGCCTGGATTTGCCTGAGGCCTGGAGAAATCATCAACGGAACCTGGGAAGCTAACGGAGAAGTCTTCCGGTTTGTCGCGCTGCAAGATGATGAAAAGAATCCAAATTCCCAGCAGGGTGGCAGCCGGGACCCAGAAGGCATATCGCCAATCGCCAAAGTGCTGAGCTGCCCAGCCGGCATAGGTCGAAGCGATCAGGCCGCCGACGGCGTAATTGCTGCACCAAAATCCCATCACTCGGCCCCGCTCTCGCCGGCCAAAAAAATTACCAATGTTTTTTGTTAAGGGGGCCCAGCCGGTGGATTGCGCGAGACCCTGGATGAATAGCACGACTCCCAGCAAAACGGTGATTGTTGAAGCTCCCGCCACGAAAGCCATCACGATCGAGACGAGCATCCCGGTCAGTACCACGCGGCGTGTTCCCACCCGGTCCGCAGTAATACCCCAAATGAATTGACCGATGGCGTAGGCCACCAGGTAAGCCAGGTCGATGTTGCCCATCGTTACTTTACTGATCCCCCAGACTTCTTCCTTCTGCAATTCAATCTTGGCAACCGAGAAGGCTTTACGAGTCAGGTAAAACCCGACATAGGCCAGCCAGGTAATGAAGAAGATCTGGGCGCGACACGACTTGTAGTCTGGCGGATTGACCCTGGGAATGATGGAACGAGCCATGCGTATGATGTCCGACTATGCTGCTAATTTCTGTGGGGCTTCTACCGGTTTTGGCATCATCAGGACCGCCACGAT
>JAYGDG010000505.1:0-2623 GCA_046583015.1 Pirellulaceae bacterium
ATTCGTGGCAGGTAGTCGAAATTTCCTCGGACCGTTTCGTTTAGTCCGGCTCATTCGTGCTGGACAGACCTGTCAAGTTTGGGAAGCTGTTGACGAACGAACAGACGGACGGGTGGCATTGAAGGCGTTGCAACCTGAACAGCGCAGCAACAAGACGGAAATTGCCTACCTCAAACATGAACACGCGGTTGCCAAGACCTTCGACCACGAAAATATCATCCGTATCGACGGCTTTTATACCGACCGCTCGGTTCCCTTCCTGGCCATGGAATTCAGCAGTGGTAAGAACGCTAAAATACAAATACGCCAAAACTTTGAAGAGATCATTTACTGGTCCAAGAACATCATCGAAACGTCTGCCAAGGGCCTGCTGTACCTCAATCAACAGGGCTGGCTACACTGTGATATCAAACCTGACAACCTGCTCGTTGGCGAAGAAGGTTCCACCAAGATTATCGACTTTGCCATCTCACAAAGAATTCCCAAGGGCCTGGGCAAGTTACTAGCAAGACGCACTAAGCAGACGCAGGGGACCCGCAGCTACATGTCGCCCGAGCAGATTCGAGGCCAGAAACTGGACGAACAATCAGACGTGTATAGCTTTGGTTGTACCGTATTCGAGATTTTGACCAAGAAACCTCCCTTCACCGCGCCAACGCCCGATGAACTGCTCATGAAGCACTTACGCAGTGCTCCCCCGTTAGCTTATACGGTGAATTCCAATGTTACCGAAGATCTCAGTCAACTCATCCGTAAGATGATGTCGAAGAAGAAAGAAAAACGTCCCAGTTCCTTTGAGGAGTTTCTCAACCTCTTCCATGCCGTTCGACCCTTTAAAGTCGCACCAAGACTAGCCGTCGAAGAAACCGAAGCAGATTAATCACACCCATCCCTTTGACTCGATTATAATCAGCTTTATTAAATCACTCCCAGATTAAGAGATGTTACGCATGAACGGCCCGGGACCAGGTTTGACGTTCGAACAGCCCATTTTCGACCTCGAGTGCGAATTGGCCGAACTGCAAGATCGTGATGATGGCAGCTCGCTGATCAAAGAATCGATTCGTGAGTTAAAAAAGAAACTCGCCAACACGACCAAGAAGGTCTATCAGAACCTGACGGCCTGGGAGACCGTCCAGGTCGCTCGTCATAAAGACCGTCCTCATACGACCGACTACCTCTCGCTCGCCTTTGACGAATTCGTGGAACTCCACGGTGACCGGCACTTCGGGGACGACCGGGCAATCCTGACCGGGTTTGCCAAGATCAGCGATCAAAAAGTCATGGTCATTGGGCATCAAAAAGGGAAAACATACAAAGAACGAACCGCCTGCTCGTTTGGCTGTGCCCATCCAGAAGGCTATCGCAAAGCACTTTCCAAGATGAAACTGGCTGCCAAGTTTGGCCTGCCCGTCATCACGTTGATTGATACCCCCGGGGCTTATCCGGGCATCGGTGCCGAAGAACGCGGACAAGCCTGGGTTATCGCTGAAAATATGTACGCCATGTCTCAGCTTGAAACTCCGATCATCTGTGTTGTGATCGGAGAAGGCGGCAGTGGAGGGGCACTGGGAATTGGCGTCGGTGATCGCATCGCGATGCTGGAACATTCTTATTACTCGGTGATCAGTCCCGAAGGCTGCTCCGGCATCCTCTGGAAAAGCCACGCACATGCCGAAGAAGCGGCTAAGGCGTTACGCTTCACATCAACAGACCTCTCCCGCTTGGGGATCGTCGACAGTATTATCCCGGAACCTCTCGGCGGTGCACACCGCGATCACCATCGCACGGCTGCCCAGTTGAAACTGTTTCTCGCCAAAACGCTCCGCGAACTCTCGAAGATCCCCACCGCTGAACTCCTGCAACAACGGTACGACAAATTTCGGCAGATGGGAGTTTTCTTCGAAGGCACTTCCTTGAGCGCACCGGAATCATTTAGCCCAGCGGGGCAGCGGACCAGCTGAGACTGCAATCCGGAAATACAGGAGTCGACTGATGAGTGACGGCAGAACCACTCAATCTTCCAGCACAAACAGGAAACGTCGACCGATCACACGAAAAAAGAAAATTCTCTTCGCCAGCATCACGCTGCTGCTCGGCTACTCGTCCGCCGAACTGGTGCTGACCTCGCTTTACCTACAAGGGACACTCTTGCCGATCCCCAAATCGACCGTGGTCCTTGAACAGGCGGAGCAGGGTGCCAGTCGACGCTACGACCCGGTTCGCGGCTGCCTGCTGGCACAACACCCAAGCCGAGTCGCCATTGTCGCTTCCAACGGCCTGATCGAGACGGTGGGAATCGTGAAGGGAAACAACCGGGGATTTCCTGACCGGGATGACTTTCAGCTGAAGCGTAAAAAAACGGAAACCCGCCGCTATGCCGTTTTGGGTGACTCGTTCACCTCCGGCCAGTTCCTCAAGCGGAACTGGCCGGACAAAGCCGAAGACTTGGCGTCCGATGAGGAGATCTCGCTGGAACTCTACAATTTCTCCGTTCTTGGCGGCGGCCTAGATAACTGGCGAAGTGTCCTGCTGGAACATGTGGAAGCGGAGGAGTATGAGTTGGATGGTGTCATCTTTGCAGTCTGCTGCGACGACCTTCACCGTGGATTCACCTTCTGGG
>JAYGDG010000599.1:0-5082 GCA_046583015.1 Pirellulaceae bacterium
GTGTTGAGCATACCCTTCTACCAATTCACGGTATTGTTTTTCCGCTGCTGGCAGTTGTCGCAATTGAAGTTGCGCTTCGGCACTAATATATTTCACGTCAGCCAGTAGCGTATCTTCGGGAAATTTCTTCTGGAAACTAGCGGCATGGTCTAAAGCGGGCTGGTACCGTTTCAGGTCCAAGGCTGTAAAGGCACCGTTGTAAAGTGCTTGTGAGGCCTGCGGGCTGTCGGGATGATCGTTGGCAATCGCCACGTAGGCAGCCAGCGCGGCTGCCCGTTTCTCGGGCAGCTCGTAATAGGCATCCGCCTGGTCCATTTTGAGATTGACGTAAAAACGACTCTTGGCCGCTGCGGACAATTTCTTTTCGACCAGAGCGAGGGCTTCCGCCGCCGCTCCCCTGCCCAGATGGATACGGGCGAGCCAGTGCGTGGCTTCAATTGCCGGATCACCACCCTTTGGCAGTACCTTACTGAACCACGTTTGCGCTGCTGTGAATTGTTGGGCACGATAGAAGCAGCGACCTGCTGAAAGCGTCGCACTGTCGGCAAATTCCGACTTGGGATACGATTCGACCAGGCTGGCATAGAGCTTGCCAGCCTCAGCAAGTTGCTTCAAGCTCGTCAGACAGAACGCCTGCCGATAAAGTGCATAATCAGCCGATTCAAATTTTTCGATAGCTGCCACTTCAGCAAACAACTTGGCCGCTTCCTGGAACTTTCCTCCCTGCAAGACGGTCTCGGCCTTCCGCATGCGAACTTCATTAACAAGACCGTGCTCTTTATAGTCGGCCAGGAAAAGATCATACGCCTCCCCTGCCTTGGCGAACTGATCGAGTTCCTCGCGCGCCACCCCCAGCGAATAGAGTCCGTCGGAACGTAGCTTGGATTTCGGATAACTTTTCACCAACGCGGCAAATGCCGTGGCAGCCAAGTTCTTCTGGCCCGTGTGGTACAACGATTCGCCACGGAAAAACAACGCCTGGTCCGCCAGCTTACCGGCCGGGTATTTCTTCACTTGATCCTGGAAGCGGTCCGCCGCCTCCTGAAATAACTTGCTCCGCTGATCCAATTTCTTTTCCACTAAGGCCAGCGAGTACTGGCACCAGCCCAAATTGAGATAGGTTTGTTCAAGGTTCTCGAAATCCGGATGGTTCTTGAGGACCAGTGCAAAGGCAGCTGCGGCCTTGGCAAACTCTTTCAATTCCAGGTGACAAATCCCCAGGTAATGCTGAGCCTTGCTGGCCAGCGGATCATCGGGAAACTTGGTTAAGAAACGTTGCCAGTCTTCTATGGCAACGTCATAGAGTTTCTTGTTCTGGAATTCTGCCGCGTCGGAATAAGCATTGCGCGCCTTGTCGGATGACTTCCTGGCACCCTCCTTCTTGAGATCCACCTCTTGGGCCGAAACAAGGCAAGAATTGCCCAACAAGCCACAAAGGATTGCCACCCAACAGAAGCTCTGTAGTTCCTGTCGCCAGTTACCGTTGGCATTCATGATTTGCTCTCCATCAACCGTTTGCATCAAACTGCTCGATTTCTAACACCTCTTAGTGTACCGGCCTGGGAAGGCCCGGGAAACATCCCTGTGGGATCAGCACAGCTGTCGTAATCGTCACAATTCACCGTGCCCAGGCAGCCAGCCATTACTTAGAAAGCCACTATCGGCAAGTCGATCTGCATGAGACAATCGAGAAAAGACGATCACGTCTGTAGAATTAATTAGTCGGTAAAATACGAGACATCTAGCCAGAACCAGCTGGTTCTTTTGGCCTGGCTAATTCAGCAAACTTGATCCACCTGTCCACCCTGGACAGCCCAACTCATCGAACCAACCTGGTTACTGACTGTGAAACGAATCCTGATTACTGGCGGCGCTGGCTTTATCGGCTCGCATCTGACCGAAACGCTACTGGCACGTGGCCACCAGGTGACCGTCGTCGACGATGAGTCGACCGGTTCAGCAGCCAACCTCTCCCACTTGCAACAAGGTTCGGGATTGACCTACATCCAGGGGGATATTGGCGATCTCGACCTGATACGACAAGTCACCGGCGACGTCGACCAGGTCTATCACCTGGCCGCAGCCGTGGGTGTTGCGCTGATTGCCAGCCAACCCATTGAAACGATTGAACGCAACATCTATCCCACCCAACTGTTGTTTGCAGAATTGCGTAAACGAGTTGAACAAGGAGCAGCGGTGCGAGTTTTCCTGGCCAGCACTAGTGAAGTCTATGGCAAGAACCCAAAAGCCACCTGGACCGAAGAAGATGACCTGGTATTTGGTGCGACTACCAAGCCGCGCTGGTCCTATGGCGTCTCGAAGGCCATCGATGAATTCCTGGCGCTGGCCTGCTGGAGGCAATTCCGCTTACCAGTCGTAATTGGCCGCTTCTTTAACGTTGTCGGCCCGCGTCAGTCAGGCGCTTACGGAATGGTCTTGCCCCGATTTGTCCAGGCAGCCCGTGACAACCAACCACTGGTTGTCCATGACGACGGAAAACAAATTCGTTGCTTTGCCCATGTGCATGATGTCATCGGTGCCGTCCTGCAACTCATGGAAACCGATGAGGCGCTCGGCAAAGTGTTTAACATTGGTAGTGACCAGCCGGTATCGATCAAGGAACTGGCCCAAACCGTGGTCCGTTTGAGTAGCTCACACTCCGAAATCCAGTTTCAGAGTTACACCGATGCCTACGATGCCGACTTCGAAGATATTCGCCGCCGGGTACCCGACCTGTCACGAATAAAACAGACCATCGACTACCAGCCGCAGTATGACCTGGAAGCGATCATCCAGGAATTGATTACTGGCTAGGGAACTGATTCGGTGGTTGCGGAAGCCTGGTAGGGTGAACCAATCGGCTGATCACTTCCCGGACGGCGCAAATTCCGACCGTCCGCTGTCATCTTGTACGTGTAAACCACGTAATCGACCTGGTCACTGAGAAACTCGGTGCGCCCATCGGCATAGACCACGTTGACACCACCTCGATGCCCGCTGGAAGGCCTGGCAAAAAGTACCTTGCCTCTCCCCTGCCCCTCGCCAGCACGCTGATTCATTCTCAATAACCGGCTTCCGGGATCTGCCCTGCCCTCCCGGAAATTGGCGACCCAGAGAAACGTCAGTTGCGCTTCGCTGGCAGCGGTCCACAAACCACTATCAAGGTTCTCCGAGAGCATCAAGGTATTGGCAGTCCCATCCGCTTGCTGAATCGATTCCACGGTAACCTTGAAAGAAAACTCGTGACCGGGGGGCAAACCACCGTCGAGGAACATGCCATTGGCCGGCCAGTCGACTGGAAACGGACCAGCAGCTGCATCGGTCAGACTGGCATCGGGCAACCCGCCATTGACCACGTAGCTGGACCAGGCAACCGGTGGGAGATCGCTAGCCAAATGTGGAGGCGCGTCATCTGGACAGACCAGTTGAGAAATGTAAACCTGCGATACTTGACGTCGTTTCTTCTTGCTGGCCGTGGGACCGTATTGCTGTTGAATTTTTTCCCAGGGGCCCAGCCGAGCATCCTGCTGTGGCTCGTATTGCAGATTATCCGAATCATAAGCAACACCAACGTAGGGCAAGATGAAATAGGCCCAGCCCACCACGGGCGCATCTTCCTCTAACGGATTCAAGGAACCACGGTAAGCAGGAAACTCACCGAAATGGGTTTCGTATCTGAGCAAGGCTCGGCCCAACGACATCTGCCGATATTCACAGAAGCGTCGTCGGGCCCCCATCCGACTGTCAAACAGGTAGGGAAACAGCAGCAAGATCCCAGTACCCAGGACCACCACGATCGCCAGCACGTCCCGACGGCTGATGCCCGCTCTCGCAAAACGACGGCATTTCCGATAACGGTGATCCCCGTTGACAGTGACCATCTCCTCAATTCTCTCCCCGTCTCGGTTCCCTCAGCGGTTGCTCACAGGAACAATTAACCCACTTTCAGACTTCACGTCCAGATGTCTTGGCTGGCAGAAAGTGGTCCGACCGTAGAAAAATGAACTATTCACTGACCGTATTGACCTCCGAACAAGGGAATTACTTGACAAACCAAAGCCCGCCAAGTCGAATAAAAGCTGACGCCTGGCATTCGCCCTGCCTGGGAGAGGCCGGCTACTTTTTGTCGTGATGGAGAAACGGTATGGGCCTTCGACTTCGAAAGAAAACCCAACGCGGTATGAGCCTGGTGGAAATGTTGGCTGCCATGGCAGTTACCTTGATCTTGATCCTGGCCCTGGCCCAGGTTTTTTCGATCATCGGTGATAACGTGGCCGACGGCCGGGCGATCGTGGAGATGTCGACTTCCATCCGTGATACGGCCAATCGCTTACAAGAGGATCTGGATGCGATTACCGTTCCTGCCCGACCCTGGCCAGAACCAGGTTCGGGACTCGGTTACCTGGAGTACCTGGAAGGCAGTGGCTTTGACCTGGCTCCTAATTTCCCGCAGTGGGATCCCACGAGCAGACTCCAGGCAGCCTCGATTGTCGGCGACAGCGACGACGTACTGGCTTTTACGGTGCGCAGTAAGGGCCAGCCGTTCGTAGGTCGACTTAACGGTAACACGATCCGCTCCAACGTGGCTGAAATTATCTGGTGGCTGGAACCGAGTGACACCAACAAGAATGGGAAATGGGACTGGAGACCCAATGAGGGTGTCCGGGAAACCTTTTCACTGTACCGCCGTGTGTTGCTGGTTTTACCGGACCGCACCAACTTGCCCGTCGGCCAAACACAGCAACAGTTTTATTTAAACAATGATTTGTCAGTCCGTCAGGAAAATGGAGGCCTACTGGCCAACTCACTGGCGGACTTGACCAAGCGTCAAAACCGTGCCGGCCATGTCCCCGAAGCGGGTGTTGGCCCAAAAAGTGTTGACTTCCCATATCCCATCATCCCATCGCTGGGACCAGGTAATTTAGCAGCCAATGCCAAGTCACTGATGCCTCGGCAAGGCGGGGCTTTTCTAGGTGAAGACATCATCCTCTCCAACGTGATTGGATTCGATATCAGAGTCTTTGATCCGACCGTCCCCATCGCGGTCGAGGCGAATAACCTCGAAGCGGTCCTCCCGGGAGA
>JAYGDG010000635.1:0-6456 GCA_046583015.1 Pirellulaceae bacterium
ACCGGCCGACGAGAAGGACAAACCGGCCGACGAGAAGGACGAACCGGCCGACGAGAAGGACAAACCGGCCGACGAGAAGGACAAACCGGCCGACGAGAAGGACAAACCGGCCGACGAGAAGGACAAACCGGCCGACGAGCCTGAACCCTTGATCGAATACCGTCCCTTGAAAGAAGTTCGCGACGAAATCGTTCAAGTACTGGCGGAACAGCAAGCTCGCCCCATCGCCGAAGAAGAGCTCAAGACGGCACTTGCTCAAATCAAACGGATTGAGCGGATAATCAAAGTCCAGTCCGCGAAACTCGACACTTTGAGATCTGAAGGCCAAGTGCTTGGTCCCGATGGTGAATTGCAAGCGGCCCCGGGTCCGGAAAACCCAAAGATCAAGACTTTGATTGCCGAACTCAAAGCCAAAGTGAGTGACCTGGCAGCCAAATCCAATATCCGTATTGGTCAAACAGGAAAAATTACTTTCCAAGATGTCCGCGACTGGAACGAAAAGGACCCCAACAAAGAGACGGATCCTGAATACGCAGCACTGCTACGAGCCCAGGAGCGGCGTATTAGCATGGAAAACCTTACCAACAGCTCTGCCAGTAACCAGCAAGTCAGCTTTGCCCAGATGGCATTCCAGCAAGGTCTCCCGGTTTTTGAACCTTTCGAGATCCTACAGCCCTACCGCATTATTGGTGAAAACCCGTTACCGTCGCTTTTCACTCCCACTCCCAACCATGCTTTCTTGTTTTGGCGATCCGATGTGGTCCCGACAAGAACGCCTCCCTGGAACGAGATTAAAGATGAAGTTGCCAACGCGTGGAAAGTCCACCAGGCCGCAGCTTCCGCCTTCAGTGCTGCTGAAGCCCTGGCTGACACGGCCACGAAGGGTAAGCAATCCTTGACTGAAGCCTACGAGTGGGAAGCTGAAGAAGCCACCAAGAACATCAAGACGCCTCCAGCGTTCACGATGAGTAGTTTTCCCTTCGCGACTCTACAAATCAACGCAGAGAAAATCGAGAAGTTGTTTACCATGAATGCGGGTGAGACGGCCGCCTTCCGCAGTGCCAAGCACATTCCCGAAACAGGTCAGTTTAAGAACGGTAATTCGACCTACGTGATCCGTATCGTCAGTATCACGCCCGATGAAACGGAATTGCGCAGCGATTTTCTTCGTACGTTCCTCCAGTTTCGCGATCATACCGACAGAAATGGAAGGCCTGTATTCGGACGGGCACCAGCGGATCGCAATCAACGAATTCAGATTGGCAGCGGCTGGCTGCAAGACCTCCATGACGAACTCAAAGTTCAATGGAATCCCGAAGCTTCGCGTATGCAGCGCTAAGAGGGCGACAGCCGTTGACCCGTTACTTGATCAGGCAATCGCCAGGCATTCTGAACCACTGGGCTGCCATTGCTGCATGGGTTGGGGATACCTAACAAAGTGATCCAGGGAATCAGCAACGGCCGCCGGACGCTGCTTCGTGTTCAGGTGCCAGGTTCGTCCATTGTGAGCTCCATCCAGGCGCCAATTGCGACACTCGACGTTGTGATAACCCAAGGCTGCTTCTACTCGCTGCCACAAATCAGCGTTCTGGTAGCGATCGTGCCAGGGACTTAACTCCCATTGAGCCGAGAACTCCGTGGATGCTGCCGTCAATCGAGCAAAACGGTCGTTGAGGTAGACGCTACGCGCGATCAGCGTAACGCGAGAGGGCTGTTCCAGGGCCTCTAAACCACGAACGGCTGCCAGCAAGGCGAGCCGTGGTCCCCAAATGCCAGGCTCCTCATCGGCGACTTCCAACTTTCCTAAATCGTCCAAAGATTCGAGAATAAAACGCCAGTGACCCAGCCGATCTGGCTGCCGGCAATCGTCTCGGCAAAAATCAGCAGTTAACGCTACCGAGCTGGTCTCCACGTAGAGCAGATATCGGGGTACGTAACGAATCATGCTAAATTTCCCAGTCACGAATAACTAGCACCATAGAAGCAGGCTGCGCGCCCGTAAAACACATTGTTTTACTTATCGGCAAACTTTACCTATCTTCCTTAGTTTAACTTAACTTTAGACAAGGTTACGACCCGGATAAAGCTTTAACATTTGTTACAGAAATGGTTTACGTCACGTTTGTCTAGCGCTGGCGTACTGCTGGCTGCTGTGTTTCATTTTTCCCAACAAGCGAGAGAGACTAGGTCAACTTCTAACGGATCACCATAACTGCTCTGAAGCCAGTCTTGCACCTTCGGCCACTGCCGCGAACTTGGCCCACACGATGGAGGGATGAATTTCCTGCTCCGTGGCCGCAAAGGAGGCAAAACCACAATCGCTGCCAGCGATGACATTTTCTCGACCGACCGTTTGGGCAAATCGTTGCAACCGCTGCGCCACCAGTTCAGGATGTTCGACCAGTGGGGTGGAATGAGAAATAACACCGGGAATTAGTATCTTGCCTTCCGGAACCTGGACGGTTTCCCAGACCTTCCATTCGTGTTCGTGGCGGGGATTACCCGCTTCGAATGAATAGGCACCCGCCTGGACCTTGAGCATAATATCGACCATGTCGGGGAGGTTCATTTCGTGGACTCGCGGCCCAATGTTAATCCCGTAACAGGTGTGGAAGCGAACCCGGTCCGGCGGAATCCCTTGCAGCGCATGGTTGAGAGCTTCTACTCGCAACTCGGCCCACTGACGGCAATCCTGCACGCTCAGCTCTGGCCGCGAAATGTAGTAAGTCAGCAACCGTGGATCGTCAATTTGCAGCAACAAGCCCGCCTCAACAATCGCCTGGTATTCTTCGTGCATGGCAGCGGCAATTGCAAACAGGTACTCTTCTTCACTGCCATAAAACTTGTTGGGCTGTTGGCCTTCCACGTCCGACGGTGAGACTGCGGTCATAAAAACTTCTGACACCGGGTGGCTGGCAGCTGCCTTTTTGACGTTCTCAATATCTCGCTGCAAGGCATCATGGCCGACGTAGGTGACCGCACCTGTACAAGCGAGCTTAACCGGTTCAGCCACCAGTCCTTCCCTGAGCTTACGATGGACCGCATAGAATTCCGGAAAGGCAATTGCTTCTCGCGACTGGACCCACAAATCTTCACCCTCGTCTTCGCTGGGAGAAAACCCGCCAAGACGTTCGGCAATATAGGTCAGAAAACTAGACTTGCTCTGTTCCCCATCACAGACCACGTCGATCCCGACGGCAACCTGTTGCCTGACAATCTCGGCCACCGCATCCTGAACCAGGTTATCAAACGTGGCCTTGTCGTAGTCTTCTCCCCGCTCCTTGGCAAAAAGCAGTTCCAGCACAGAATCGGGGCGTGCCAGGCTCCCGACGTGGGTCGTCAGAATGCGTTCGCTACTACGTTTCATGAACCGGGGGTCCTTCTCAAATCTCGTTAACTCAGTTACCAGGTCGCTGACGGCCATTCTAGCAGGTTCATCTGAACGGTGTTTTACGGGCTGCCAGCTTTACCACCACCGGGTGAAACCTCTGCAGGAACTTGTTAGCTTTCTTGAAAAGACTATAAATAGCCTGCAGGCGGCAGCAACGAATTGAAAGCCTGCTACCGGTCAGCCAGGGAAACATCGCAACCAGGAGATAAAATCGTGGGTAGTAAAAGGATCTTGATGCTCGTAGGTGATTACGTGGAAGATTACGAGGCCATGGTTCCCTTCCAGATGTTGCTGATGGTCGGCCACCAGGTCGACACCGTCTGTCCAGACAAGAAGGCGGGCGATACGGTGGCCACCGCCATTCACGATTTTGAAGGGGAGCAGACTTACAGTGAAAAGCGGGGGCACAATTTCGCCATCACAGCCGATTTCGACGCCCTGGAGGTGGCCGATTACGACGCCCTCGTGATCCCGGGAGGCCGTGCTCCAGAATACTTGCGTCTCAATGAACAAGTCCTGGACGTGGTTCGCCATTTCGCCTCAACTGACAAACCGATCGCGGCCATCTGCCACGGTCCCCAACTGCTGGCGGCAGCCCAAGTACTGGGCGGGCGCAGTTGCAGCTGCTATCCGGCAGTTGCTCCGGATGTCGAGCAATGTGGCGGGGAGTATATCCCTGCCAGCGAGGGCTTCGACAATGCCCACGTCGACGGAAACCTGGTGACGGCACCGGCTTGGCCTGCCCATCCCGCCTGGATCGCCAGCTTCCTGGAAGTGTTAAATAAAGACCAGCTGAGCCAGTAACCCGCATCGTCTCCGCTGGATCTCAAATCCAGAGCCGCCACCAGCGGCGGAGGTTCTCGGGGACGACTTCCATTTCACCCTGGAAATGCTCAATCGCCTGCGTCGGATCGAGATTGAAGATAGCGCGGCCATCCGTCTCCCAGTTGCCAGGTTTCTTCGCACCCGTAAAAAAGACCACCGTGGCAGCTCGCAGGTTCCCCACGGCCTCCACCCCTTCCATGTCACCCCCCGGTTCCGCTTCAAAACTGATCGTGACGGCCACGAGTGCCTGCAACTGCCCGGCATCCCGGTTTATCACAAAGTGTGTTTCACTCTCGAAATCGCAGCCTACCCAAATTAAACCACGGGGGATGCCACGCTTGTTCGCCTGCTGAATAAAATCTGACTCTAACGAATCACGTTGCGTATGAAACTTCTCGCGGGCATGGTGAATCAAGCAGGGTTCGAGCGACCAGGCAATGGCACGACGTGAAACCCGGACAATCACTTTTCTGAACAGGAGGAGCAGGATCACCAGAACTAACAAGGCACCGTTGAGCCAGACTTCTTGCCGTTGCCGCACTGACATATAAGCCCACAAAGTCGCTACCTGTAAACCCATCTCACCCCCTCTTTCGCAGTGAACCACTCGCTATGCAACGGTAGTACACCGCCGCAAACTATTCTAGGGATTCGTGGGGGATTCAAGCAAGCAGCCCTTTGACCGCCGGTTTGCTACCGCAGTTCCCTGAGGCCCACTTGCCCGGGGAAACGCACTTCACACACTGCACCAAGTAAGGGATAATCAAGAGTGAATTACAAATAAATGAAACGTCGCCGTGCCGGGAGCTATCCGCATGCCTACCAACCGCCGCCAACTGCTAAAAGGCCTCTCGCTGGGTGCGGGCTCCGTACTGCTTTCCCCGATGGTCCAGCGGGTGCTGGCAAATGCCGAGGGTCAACCCCGTCCGCCACGTTTCGTCTTCGTCCTGCAGAGCAATGGTTTCGATGCCATCCAGGCCTGTCCCGAAAGCATTCCATTTCAGAAATATTCAGACCGCGAAAAATTCGAGTCGATTGATTTGACTCAACATAAACTGCCCAACGGCTTAGCCCCGCTGGAACCCTTGAAGTGCAAGACCACTATTGTGCAGGGGCTGTCCGGGCGTTGCACCGGTGGCGGGCATTCCACGTGGGGTGGCTCTCTTGGCCAATACCGCATCTCCGGGGCCAACAAGTCACCGCAGGGGATCACGATCGATTACCAGCTTGGCCAGGCCGTCCCGGGAATCTTACCCTGGGTAGGTGTGGGAATGGCTTCCGGGGCGCGGGATGCCCTGATGGACATCACCGCGCGGGGACCGCACAAAACCATGCCGATCATCCTGAATCCGGAAAATGCCTACAACGGATTTTTTAGCGTGGCGGCCGGGGGCGAACGGGAAAAGAACTTCCACCTCAAACGCAACCTGCTCGACTACATGGTTGATGACGTGAAAAAGACACGCAAAGCGCTGGGCTCGCTAGCCGGTGAGGAACTGGACGCCTACCTGGGAGCCTACGATCAATTGGCCGCCAGGCAGTATCAACTGCTGGCGAACCGAGAAGTGCTCAAAAAGTCTGCTCCCCAGGTGGACAAACGATTCACCTCGACGGTCGCGACCGAGCGACTGGAGGCCCAGTTCGAACTGGCGGCTTCGGCCCTGATCGGCGGACTCAGTAACGTGGCGACCATCACCTGCGCCGCCACCGAGATCAACGCTCAGCCCTACCTCGGCATCGGGGTCGATCTTAGCAATCATGGTTTTGGCCACATGGGTGGCAACAAGCGTGATGCCCGTGGTATTCCTTACTATGAAAAGACGCGGGGCTGGCTCTTTGGCCTGATCGCCAAAATGGCCCAGCGGCTGGAGTCCATTCCCGAAGGGGATGGTAACATGCTGGACAACACCGTGATCGTCTACATGAGCGATGCACCCGACACGCATCACTCGACCGGTTACGAATGGCCGCTGGCAATCGTCGGCAACCTGAAAGGCAAAATGAATCTGGGCGGCCGCTACATCAATTTCCCCGGCTATGGAAAACCGGGCCACCACACGGTAGGTGCGCTGTATACGACTTTCCTCAACTGTGTCGGCCAGCGGCAGCAAACTTTCGGTCACTTGGATCCTGACTTGGATGCGAAGACAATGCAGACCGGACCTCTTGCTCAACTGATGGTGTAACTCGTGGCCGCTTTGATCTCGCTGAAACGCCTGTTTCCTGTCATCTTTCTCTGG
>JAYGDG010000717.1:0-2594 GCA_046583015.1 Pirellulaceae bacterium
AAGTTCATGATCTGAAGCCCATGGTCGCTGGCTGCCTGCACCGCCTGGGGCAGTTTCGCCTTCACGTCGCGCGGTTCGATATGGCCTCCGGGGCGGACGGTCAGGTCCAGCCCATCAACACCCATCTTTTGAAAGAGCTTGCAGACCTGGGAAATCGGCAGCGACTGAAAATGTTCCGTGTAGACACAGACCTTGGGGCGTTGCTTGCGAATCGCCTTCTCGGCGAGTAACGGGAATGCCGTAGCGGCCAGGCCGGTGGCGGTTCCCCACCGCAGCAGCTCTCTACGGTGAAGTGGGCCCTGCGTTGCCATCGAAGTTCCTTGAAGGGGAGTAAGCATGCCCATATTCTGGGTTTTGCCTTGGCTGCGTGCAAGCAGTCTGGCAGGTTGCTACAATTCAGCCAGCTTTGCAGGCAGGGCCCTGGGGCCCGTTTACTGGCAAAAGTTCCTCCAGGCCGACTGACGGGCTGCCAGGGTCAGGAAACCTTATTTACCGCAGATTGAAGAGCTGGTTGCCATGAGAAGAAAACTCGCCCGTGGCGAAGAAAAGCCCACTTGCCCGCATTGCGGCGGTCCGACGGAGGTGCAGTATGACGCCTGCCAGAATTGCGGACGCAACCTGGTCTGGACCGGTAATCAGAAAATGGGTTTCCTGGCGGGAAAGCCGGGGCAGGAACGCTGGTTGCGGCGGGAATATGAAGAGCTTGCAGAAGGCGTGATGGCTCACAGAGAAGAACTCGTGGAACGATTTCCCGCACTCAAAGAAATGGCAACTAGCGAGGATCTTAAGGCGAAGGTGGTTGCCTACGAGGAAGCGGTCCGAGCCGACCGGTTCGAGGAAGCCCAACGGATCGGTGATGAAATCGAGGCGGCCCCGGGATCCGACGATGGCGGTTGCTGTGGCTGCGCTGGCTTGATTCTAATTGGGGCGGCGACCTGGTACTTTTGGCCGCAAATATGCCTCTTGTGGGAGAATATTAAGGCGGCTCTCGAGTGAGCCGGTTTTCCAGTTTTACTCAGCAGCAAGATTACCAACCCGCGAAGAAGGCGGCCAGCTTTTTTACCGTTTCCAGTTTGGTACTAAATACCAGTCTGCGTGGCGTTCGAGGCCTGGTAGTAAACGAGGATGTAATCGTTAGCAGCAACCCGCAGTGGATCGGGAACAAATGTCGCTTCGATCCAGATCACGTGCTTGGGATTGGCCAGGTCGACCTGTTCCTTAGAAGGAGTGGGCACCGAAATGCCAAAACCAGTTCCAACCGCTGGCCTCGAGCGAATTACCCCCGCTACCGCCGTGGAGGTAATTGCGGCCTGCCCGGTAAAGAGATTAATCTGTTGATCCGTCAAGGGGCTTAATCCTCATCGGCGCGAAGAACTGAGCCGAACGCTTTTTGGGGAATATTAACATTGCCGAACTGTTTCATCTTTGCCTTCCCCTTCTTCTGCTTTTCGAGCAGTTTTTTCTTGCGCGTGACGTCGCCACCGTAAAGCTTCTCGGTCACGTCTTTACGGTACGGCGCGATCGTGGTGCGGGCAATAATGTCGCCTCCAATGGTCCCTTGGATCGGGATCTTGAATTGGTGACGGGGAATCTCTTTGGCGAGGCGTTCGCAGTAGTGCAACGCTCGGGGCCTGGCCTTGTCGCGATGGACGAGGCAGGAAAGCGTGTCGACGGGCTCCTTGTTGACTAGAATATCCACTTTTACTACGTCGGTGGTTCGATACTCGATTGGCTCATAGTCAAACGACCCGTATCCACGCGTAATCATCTTCAACTTGCCATAGAAGTCGAAAAGGACCTCACCGAGCGGCATCACGCTGGTCACCTCGATCCGACTGGCGGAGAGGTAGTTCATGGTCTGGTTTTCCGAGCGATGTTCTCTGCATAATTCCATAACAGGGCCGACGTACGTCTCGGGAGTCAGGATCGAGGCCTTGATGTAAGGCTCACTGGCCGACTCGATCAAGGTCGGGTCGGGCCAGTAAGAGGGATTGTCGACTTCGAGCGTTGAACCGTCTCTTAAATTGAGTTTGTACTTGACCGAGGGGGCGGAAATCACGAGGCCGATGTCGAATTCCCGCCGCAACCGCTCTTGAATCACATCCAGGTGAAGCAGTCCGAGAAACCCACAGCGAAACCCAAAACCAAGGGCCGCGGAACTGTCTTTTTCAAACGTCAGCGCCGCGTCGTTGATGGCCAGCTTATCCAGGGCCTTGGTGAGCTCCACGTAATCACTGGTTTCCATCGGGTAGAGGGAAGAAAAGACGACCTGCTTGGCTTCCTGGTACCCAGGAATCGGCTCCTCTGCCTGGCGATCACGCAGGGTAATCGTATCGCCGATCTCAATGTCCTGAACACTTTTAACCCCAGCCACGACATATCCCACCTCACCGGCGCCGAGTTGTGTTTTGGGAATAAGCTTGAGCTGGTTGTAGCCCACCTCATCGACCGTGAAGTCGCGACCGGCGTGCATGAAGCGGATCGTATCGCGAGGCTTGAGAGTGCCGTCCATCACGCGACACTGAAGAATCACGCCTCGAAACTTGTCAAAGTGCGCGTCAAACACGAGTGCCTTCAGTGGCGCATCCGGATCG
>JAYGDG010000077.1:0-5424 GCA_046583015.1 Pirellulaceae bacterium
CTCCATAACGGAAGTTGTGAATACCGCGGTACCGTTAGTTTTCACCAGGACAATAAGCTGGTCGCAGTAGCGGAGCACGTGGTCGGCATGTACGTCAACAAGCCACAAGTCATCGACGTAAAAGGGGGCTTGCTCCAAGAGCAAAACCGGGCTGCTTCGGCTCTCATGATCGCTGGTTTACGGAGAGACCGAGTCTCTCGCTGCATTGCCGGTGAACAGGGAAAAGCTCTGGCCACCAGAATGACCGAAACGATGCCGCAATTACCAGCCATGATAAGATCTCGCACCGAGACCCTTGAGCACCAGTTACAGCAACACGCCAAACATATTCCCCAAGTCGTCGTACTCGGTGTCGGCCTGGATCCGAAGCCAGTCTATCATTCAGACGGTCATCAAACCTGGTTTGGCATCGACCTTAAACCAGCCCTCCGAGATCGGGAAAAACGGTTTTGTGTTCCCGGTTGCGTAGCTGACAATTTCATTCCAGTGGCAGGTGACATGCGAGAACAGCACTGGGTACAAGACCTCAGAGCGGCTGGTTTTGATCCCAGTCAACCATCGGTCGTTATCATGGAAGGCTTATCCATGTACCTAACCTCTGATGTCATCAGTAACGTTTTTAAGCATATTGAAGAAATTACGAGTCAGGGCAGTATTTTATGGGTCGACCATATCACTTCCAATGCACTCGACATGGAAGCAGCCGGCGACTTTTTCGCTGCCATGGGTCGGTTGGGGGAACCAATGGTCTTCGGGTGTACGGACCTGGGACAATTTGCCGGTAATGGCTGGCAAGTTCTTCAATCTGTCTCAGCAGCCGATATTCTCGCAACTGACGATCGTCTCTTTGACGCTTATCGGTTCACGACATTACAGAGAGCCCAATAGAATCAAAAGGTCCTCACTCCGGAAAAAACATATCGTCGCTGGCAATGTCCGGAACACCTACAACAAGAACTCGCATCTGGCCTGTTGCCCCATGCACAACTCCAGGCGGAATATGGACAAGTGATCCTGGGCCAACAGGATGCTCAACTCCATCCAGGATCACAGAACCTTCACCCTCTAGGACGTAGTACAACTCGGTAGATCGGAGATGATAATGTTGCTGAGCACCATCGATATCAACCGCATGAACCCAGGCTGCCACGTCGGCATCCTCATGGCTGATGAGTCGATCTCGCCAGCCACAGGCACTGCGCTCACGAGGAACTTGACCGGGGTGGCGCACGAGTGTTTTAAGTGCCGAGTCCAAAAGAAACCCCAAAAGAGACTTTAACCGGCTACTAACAATGAGGATGCAGGGGCTTGAACCCTGGACCTACGGATTAAAAGTCCGTTGCTCTACCAACTGAGCTACATCCTCGTAAGTGCCGATTTAAGAGGGATTTGCTGATTCTGTCAACCGGCCAAACTGGGAGCGATAGGCTTCCAACAGCAACGCAGCTCTCCGAGAGGCCTTAAAATCGGTCTAAACAGCCAATGATCTCAGTTTCCAGCGAAAAAACTCGAAAACAACTATAAGGCTACCTGTTCTCTGAAAACGAGACTGGGTCTGGAAAAACGATAGTGTCACTCCTGTTTTCCCTTCCATCCTTTAACTGAAAAGCCAATCAATTACCCATGGCCACCAACTCACCAAATCAGCCTGTCAGCATACAAACTACCTCAGAAGAGGGGAATTTTCCCGTGATCAACCCAGACTCAGATCCGATACCATTCGAGACGAAGATCATCGACCATGGTAATGGAAGCACGGAAATTGTGCGGATCATTGACGACGACAATCTTGAGCATTGGTCCAAGAGTAATCCACTAGCGTTTGAAGCAAGTATCATCTGGCTAGTTCCCATCGAGGATCAACCGTATGTACGAGTGGCCCTCATTGGTAACGCGGAAACTCGTCGTGGCAAGCTCCTGCTCAATGACGGAAAACGGCGGACCGTTGGTTATTCAAAGCTGACCGCAGATGCACCTCGCCTTGGTATCGATCAACACTACGAGCGTCGGATGTTCTACATCAAGAACAACGATCCCCAGTCCTACAACGAGGAACCGAAAATCGCCATGTTGCCCGTAGGCGCTCTGGATCCGACAACCGTTTTACCAACGATTCGGGGCGAACCACCGCAGCGAGGCATCTACAAGCACCTCTACCAGAATTTCGTGGACTACATGACCAAGTAGAAACGAGCTCTCGGCTGCTCAGCTGTCCTCCACAAATTCAGCGTTTCCCTATTTCACCCGGGTGAAGACGGGTGCACCGAGTTCTTTGTAGAATTGAGATGCCGTCACTTTTCCAGTAGCCGTTCGGTCATTCTTGCCCTGGGCATCTCGATAGCCTCTTTCAATGGATGCCTCGATCAGGTTATTCGCAAAGTCCAGAACACAAATGTGGGGTGGACGTGGCTGCAGGGTAAACACAACAACTTGCTGCTTGGAACGAACGTCAACTAGCTGCGTCTGCTTGTGTAAATGCGTGAAAGCCGACGAAACGTTATAGAGGAAGTTTTTTCGTTTCAACACACGTTCCGGTGTTGCCTCAACCAGCACGATATGAGTAGCCCCCCACAAGACCGCTGCTTCTACCGGGCTATTGTGGGCAAAGCCACCATCGATCAATTCCACCCGTTCATTCTTTCTCGGGAAGTCGAGTATTTCACGGGCTGGAAAGACCGGGAAGATCGTCCCTGAACCAATGACCACGTCCAGCATTAACCCGGGATAGTCATGAAACGAAATCCCCCGTTGCTGAAACGGTGCGGACTTCTTTTGATCAACTCCAGCATAAAAGTACAAGTCGGTCGGCAACGACTTGTCGGTCCGTTCAATGCAGTTCGCAGTAATCACCAGATCTCGTTGCAATTGTTTCCCTTCCAGCAAGCGCCGACTCGCGGCCTGTAGCAGCTCTGGATCGCTCAAACCCGACTGCAAATTCAAACCCGGTTTGCCTTCTCTCTCCAGGTGCGAACTGATAAGCACGGGAAGTTTATCGGCAATGGCATGTTCAATACCACTTCCCCCGGACAAGGTTGTTTGAAAGCAGAACAGGGTCACCATTTGAATCATGGGCAAACCCAGTAGGCAAACAGTCATGATCCAAATCACTTGCCGCCTGCTAATCGTCAAATAACGACTTTTCTTGATCTTCTTGGTATGGACTAGCCAACAGGTGACTCCCAATACAAATAAAGACCAGCACATCGTGGTCGTGCCAAAACTCAGCCATAACCAGGCATGGTGCAAAAGATGAAAAGAACCCAACCATCTCCAGGGTGCAAAATGAAGATAAGCCGCGGCGGCATGAAACGCCGCCATCCCAATCACCGCTCCCGAATAATAACCACCGCGTCGTTCTGGATTCTTCACCAGTCGCTTTACTATCCACAGCAGCAAGCCGGCTTCGAGTAGTGCAAACCAGAGACCGATATTAGCGCGAACAGGCCAGGATGGAACAACCACGTCTCGCTGATCCATCGTCTTCCACACTTCCTGAAAGTCTTTACGTCCTTGCGGTGTCGACGAGACACCGTAGGCAATCGGAACCGCATTGATAGCGCCACCCGAAGTTCCCACGATCAGATTGATATCCAGGTTAATGTCCGGATTCTGTTCCCTTAGTTTTGCCAGTTCTTCCTCCAAGGCGCAAACCGCTCCTACCTGGTAAGAACACTTGGCGCCACCACCAGACAACACGACAGCCAACCGCGGGAGTACAGGTTGAGAGCGTGCACTCTGCAAGAGGATGCGACCAATTTCATCCATCGACACCGGTCGTCGCTGGCGATCTTCGACCGTGGATGACACATGCTCATACCATTGGCCAACCTCCGAGTAAAGCTGCTTCCAATCCTGCATGTAACGCGTCTCGGTCAATCCGTCCTGGTCGCGAAAACTGGCAAACGCACTCTGCAACGTCTGGAACTCCCGATGGTCACTGCGCATGACAATCACATTATGCGGAATAGAGGTTTCATCGAACGTCGCACTGGGAATCTTGCGAAGACGACTGGCAAGTTCCGGCACAGTATCTAAAGCAGCATCCCAAACAAAGGCAACGAGCTCTTTCGCTGAATTGCCTTGCGTCAACAGGCGCAACGACTCGGTGTGCGAGTAACTGTAACGGACCTGTTCCGGGAAGAAAGCCTGGCGTGTGCGCAACACGTGTTCCGGAAGCACCCGGCCCGAAGCAGAGAGAGGGTTTACAAACAGACACTCAACCTGGCCGGACTTGGACGCCTTGAGAACGTCATCGAATGTCTTTAGCGGCGAATCCTCGGCCACCACACAAACGCAATGATAACGAAAATGAAAACCAGCCTGGCGTCGTTCATCGGTAGCCCAACTGGAACTTGTCGCCGGCACAGCATCGGTGGCTAAATACTCAAATCGACCTTCTCGAGACGCGGAATGCTCCTTTTTTCCCAACTGAAAATACTCGGCAAACACACCCGGTGTCAGGACCGCGATATCAACATAACCCTTATCCATCCAATGCAGTAAGTCCCCGTACGTACCTACTGCTAACTCAAAAGTCAGCGTCGACTCGTCCTCTTTTGGGAGTTCAGCAAAGAGGCGGTTCCAACGTTGAAACTCACCTTCAAAGTCCTCAAAAGCGACCACTCCAATGCGAACGGGTGGTGGCAATAGCAACCCGCGTTCCTGGGCCGAAAGAGGGGGGGACTGAAAGCCAAAGAGCAGGACCAGATACCACATACCTCTCAATCCAAGGAGCATGAGAACGGTTCGTAGCGTCGGCAATCGACAAACCAATAACATCTATCCAACAGCCCTTACTGGAAACCTAGCGATAAAACCCAAATCATCCCAAAGACTAGAAGTTATTTTCTTATTCTTGCAGGCAATATATTCGAGCAGAAGTTCTGATCAAGAGTCGATCTCCCACAATGGCTGGTGTCGCCATGCACATATCATCTTCAGCAAGCATGTTCTTGCGCAACAACTCATAATCACGACCTGCCTTGACCACGAAGGTCAAACCATCTTCATTAAGACAGTATATCTTCCCTTTCGAGGCCCAAGGCGAACTGGTAAAGGCCTTCCCATTGGGAAGCCGTTTCTTCTCGTAAATCACTTTACCGGTGTGCGCCTCATAACAACTCAAAAAACCACGATCCAAGAGAACATAGAGCAGATCCCCGTAGACTAATGTCGTCGGGTTGTAAGGTCCTCCTTGTTTCTGACACCAGGCTACAAATTCATTAGTATTCTCCTCGGCCCCCAAGGAAATGTCTCCTTTCGCGCCTGGCCGCAAGGCCAGCAACGGTCGCTTGCGGTCTCCCACGTAGCCGGAACTCAAGTAGAGTAAGCCATGCCGGGAATAGGGGGTGGCAATGGTAATGCTGGAACCGCCACCAAGCTCGTACAACAGCTTTCCATTGAGATCATAGGAGCGTGTTTTCT
>JAYGDG010000080.1:0-2474 GCA_046583015.1 Pirellulaceae bacterium
AGATAACCAGTATTAACAAGCTGGCCACCGAGGCCCTGCAGAACCGGCAGGAACTGGGGGTTTTTGCCTACGCCGAGGTTTACGAACAAGCAAACGGACAATTGGATGGTGCTAATGTTGTCTTCTTTAAAATTCTTGGTACAGATCAACACGTGGCAGTTAAGGCAAAAGAAAATAGCGGTCAGCTAACACCTGGCAGTCGCTGGTTGATTCTCGGCGAATTTAATTTCTTACGGACGATCCAACTCACCGATGGAAACACGGGCAACACCATCAAGGCTTGCGAAGTGATTGCCTACTACGTGATTGAAGAACCCAAGTAAACTTCAAACCCCTGTCGAGGAATCTACTCATGATCCAAAAACAGCTTCGACGACTCTTGCTGGTCTGCCTGGTCATCGGTGTAACCTGTGGTGGAAGACCTTGCCTGGCCCAGCTGAAACCGATCAAGATCAAAGGAGTCGTGGTAGGTCTCGCGCCCCAGGGGATCGCGATCCGGACAGAAAAAAATCAACTCATGCTGGCTTTGATCAGCCCCAAACGAACCGAGGATGGAGTTCCTTACCCTGGCATCCCAGTACCGATGATCGAAGTGATCGGAAAAGAAAAACCGGACTATCTGCAACCAAACATGTGGGTTCGATTTCCTGCTAAGGTCCTGGCTAAACGACGCGTGGTGGAACCGGTGACGGAAGTGACCGTTGTTGATGGCAACAAGTTAACGGCATTTGGCGTGTTGCCGGTCGCACTTCCTGACCTTCCTAAAGAAGATGCACCAGCTCCTGACCTAACGGTCGCAGAGGATTCCCTGGTGGTCTGACGGATCGTTGCTGCGCGTCGCAATGCCATCACGGTCGTCTTTCCTGACAGGAAAACCCTCAAAGCAGTTCTGGCCAGGGATGCGATTGTTCATGTTAAGACATCCGACATTCGTTTCATCAAACCAGGCTACCTGGTCTAGGCCGAAGGAATGCAGGTCAAACCGGCTAAGTTCTTCGCCACCAAGATGACAATTACCAAACCAGTCGAGGCTCCCAAGAGTGCCAAGCCAGCAACTGGCCAAGTCGCCAACAAGGGTCCGGCAGCCAAGCCGGGAGCAGCCAAGCCTGCCGCTCCAGAAAAGCCAGATCCCTTCAAAATTGGCAAACCGGACAGCCCCACCAAGCCTGCTGGCAAGCCGGCAAACGTGCGCGGGAGAATTTTAAAGATCAACTGAATCAGGCAGTCCGGTCCCCGCACCCTTGTTCACTCCCGCAGCAGTGATTGCAATTTAAGCGCATGATCGGTCAGGATTGCATCGATCCCGATAGCAGCGGCAGTCTGCCAGTTTGCCAACTCTGCTCCGGAAACTGTCTTGCCAGCAATAAAGACCCGTTTTCCCCTGGCATGAATCCGCTCGACGTCTTTACGGCCAGGCAGATAACGAACATAGACCCAGTCTGCCTGCGGATCGTTTATTGAACCAACCAGTTCCTGGGGATTGTGAGCCACGTGAGCAATGTGAGCTGATTTGCTTGTCTGGTACAGCCGACCGCGCACACCAGCATCAGTGATCGTATTGCCAATAAAGAGGAGTCGATCCAGCACACTGTGACGATTTGCCAGTTGGACCAGTTCCCGCTCTACTTCCTGATCATCCTGCTTGATGTCAACCGCAATCAAAACCGCGGCCTGGGGATATCGAGCCAGCAATTGAAACACCTCTTCGATCGTGGGAATCGTTTCACCTTGAAAGGCCGGAGAGAACCAGCCACCGGCATCAAGTTTCTTTAGTTCGGCCAGCGTGAACTGCCTGACCGGTCCTTTTCCATTGGTCGTCCGGTCTACCGTCTGATCATGGATGCAGACCAATTGATTGTCCTTGCTACGATAAACATCCAACTCGAATCCCAGCCGTAACTCCAGGCAGGCGCGAAAATTGGCGAGTGTATTTTCCGGTGCATGCAGCAGCAAACCGCGATGGGCCACCACCAGCGGACGAGCCTTTTCGGGAGGTGCAGCCCGGTTGCCAGGCCCCGGCAACAAGAACAAGCATGCGAGAGCAACCAAAGATACCTTAGCGTGAGCCATTCTGCCGATCCTCTGCAATTCACAAAAAAGCGGCTCGCTTTTCATTTGAAAAACGAGCCGCCTGAATTTCTATCCGTTCAAGCCTGTTGGCCTGAACAGTTTGTCGTACTTCACTTCAAGACTAGTTCAGGATCTTGGCCGTACTCTTGATGACTTTTTCAACATCCTGCTTGGTCAACGCTTTCTTGCCAAACGCCAGGTTGGCTTTGACTTGTCGACCTGACCACATCAAGACCGTCACATCAGCATCACGTGAGATACGATAATTAGGCGGTCCTTCTTCCGTCTGGAAGACGGTCAGGGGCGTATTGGTAATCTTGTGTTCTTTGGCAAGAGCTTGCAGTTTTTTTTCTGCGGCAGCCGGGTCATCCCCCAGATACACGACAAAGGCTCTCATCTTCTTG